>CBDUYZ010000091.1:0-8948 GCA_965371575.1 uncultured bacterium | reverse complement strand
CCGTCCCTGGCGACTCCGATGACGGCTACCGGAGCAGCCAGCAAACGCAGAGCGTCATCCAGCGGGGAAGGAAGGGCGTAGGGTGTACGGTTGGTCATTCCAGGTGAAACTCCTGGTGCGGAACTCGAAACCGAGACCTACACGCCTTGGCGCGGAAAGGATCAGCCGGCCAGGGAGAATTCGGCCAAGACGGGATAATGGTCCGAAGGCAGAGCAATTTCCCGGTGTTCCATGTCCGAGAAATCGATCCTGCTCACCGAACACACGGTCAGGCGGGGCCTGAAAAAGACGTAATCGATACGCCGGGGGCCCAGCAGACGGCGGCCCACCCGATCCCGCAGTCCGAGCCCGCGAAAGGTCGAGCCGTCTCCGCATTCGCCGTCGCAACCCTCGGTCCAGGCGTCGTACATGGGCTCAAGGTTGCCGAACTCGTCTCCCATCGCCTTGATCTCGGGGGAGCGGGCGCAGGCATTGAAGTCGCCGGTCAGGAAGACCGGAATGTCGGGGCCAAGCAATGAGACCTTTTTGCTGACATATTCCCGCATCTGGCGGGCGCTCTTCTTGCGGTGCCAGCTGTTGATGGCCTCCAGGTGGGTGGTCCCGAACACGAACCGGCGGCCGCTGCCGAGCAACTCGAAAGTGTTCCAGGTCACCAGCCGCGGTCTGGTTCCGAGAGGATACTGGGAAGCGGGCACCTCTGGTGTCGGTGAGAGCCAGTGCGTGTCGCCCTCGCCGGTCTCGTCCACCGGTCGCACCCGGTCGCGGCGGTAGAACGTCGCGCAGTACCAGTTGCTGTCACAGCGCGACATGTTCCGGCCCAGGTTTCCCTCGCCTATGAATTCGTAGTCCGGCAGCAACTCGGCCAGTTCGCGCAACTGTTTGTAGTTGGCTTCCTGGGTGCCGACAACGTCGGGCTGAAGTTCAGTAAAGATCCGGGCGATGTTGCGCTTGCGCAGACGCCAGGGATGGCTCCGCCGTTTCTTGGTGGAGGTCAGGAGATTGAATGTCATGACCCGGAGATTCTTGTCGGACACGTTGGTGTACTCCAAATTCTATCTTGTCCGCCATGCGCCGCAGGCGCGGGTGTGCGGTGTGAATTTCATTTTCGTAAATAGATCCGGTGAGTAGACAAGTGCCGTATCAAACGCAGATCCGCTGAAAATGTTCCCTTGTTTCCTATCGGCCGCTAAGGCCGGTTAATTAACCGGAACCCGGCGGCTTCAGCCGAACAGGCCCAGTTGGGGCGGCTCCCCGGGCAAATCGAGGGATTCCAGGACCAGCCGGGTCCACCCTTCTCGAGATCCGCCGGGCAATTCCAGGCGCGCAAGGTCGAATTCATCGAGCAATTCATCGATCAAGACATCGATATCGGCCTGGAAATCCACCGAGGTGTCCCGCGTGCCGTCGAAGGCCGGCGGAGCAATGACCGGAACCTTGACCAGCTGGTCGTAGGTCCCCATCCAGTGACGGATGAAAGGCTCGATCTCGGGCCTACGTCCGGTGGCATGCACCAGGTAGGCGTAATTGTCGATGACCGCCCGATCGCAAACAGTCACTTCGAATGCGTTGGTCAACTCGATCTCGCGGGCCACCTGGGTGTGCAGAATCCAGTTCTGCGCATCATCGGTGGTTTCCCGATTTATGGGCAGGGGGCAGCCCCTGGCCACCTCCTTGACCAAATCCACGCTCAGGTCAAACCGTTTCAAAGACGCGGCGAGTTCAAAACAAAGAGTCGTTTTGCCGACGCCATGAGTGCCTATGAACGCGATCTTCATGGAGCAAAAATAGGTTTTTACCGGCGAAAAGTCCAATCCACGGGTCAGATAAGAGGTAAACTGTCTTGATTTCCGCCCTTAGCAGCAGCCTTTCCCCTTATCCGGGAAGGTCCAGGTAACCTTTCTCCACTCGATACGTCATTGCTAAGAGGATCAGAACCAAAATGCATATTTCCAGCGCCTTGGCCGCCGGGACATCGGAAATCGTTTCGGGGCCCGGCCTACCGCAAAGGATCTTCTATGACGCCCCGCATTTCGCCCCGTCTCTCGGGAATCATTCTTGCGATCCTTTTGGGGGTCCTGGTCTGCGGCGTGGCTGCGGCGGGCGGCCTGGGCATACCCACCAGCGGTGCCGGCCTCGGGTTCGGGAACCTGAGGAATTTCACCGGCGTCCGCTTCAACCTGGTGGATCGCAGAGTCGACAGGGTAACGGGACTGAACGTCACATTCTGGATCCCCCGTGACAATGACCGTGCCGTCTACCAAGGCGTCAGCATCGGTCTGATAGCACACGAATCCGCCCTGACACAAGGGGTGTCCGTGGGCCTGGTCGGCGCCGGAGGCGGCGATTTTCAGGGCATCGGCATCGGCGGCATCGGCATCGGTGCGGACGACATCACGGGAATCGCCCTTGGCGGTATCGGCGTCGGTGCGAACGACATCACCGGAATCGCCCTTGGCGGTATCGGCGTCGGTGCGAACGACGTCACCGGAATCGCCCTGGGCGGCATCGGCGTGGGCGGAAACGATATCACGGGAATTGCGGCCGGACTCATCGGCGTCGGAGGCTCCAGGATGAAAGGCGTGTTCCTGGGGGGCCTCGGTGTCGGCGGCGAGGACATCACGGGCATCGCCATCGGGGGCATCGGTGTCGGCGGCGAGGATCTGAAGGGGATTTTCCTGGGCGGCATCGGCGTCGGCGGTGACGAACTGACCGGACTGATGGCCGGACTCGGCGGGGTGGGCGGCGACCACCTGGAGGGAGCCGCACTGACCATCGGGTACCTGAAGGGCAACTCCCTGACCGGCCTGGGCGTGGGCGGCTACAACAACGTGCGCGAAACGATGGGGCTGAGCATCGGCATATTCAATCGGGCCCGGGTCCTGCAGGGCATCCAGATCGGGTTGCTGAACCATGCGGGCAACAATCCGCGAGGCCTGCAATGGCTGCCCGGCATCAACGCCCATTTCTGATTTTCAGGCCAGCCGGCCGATTCGTGAATTATCCGGGTAGTTCTTGACGGACAACCCGCTGATGATGGATTTATTACAGGCGCTTCCCCTTGGTCTCCAAGTTTCCCGGAGGAACGGAATGCCTGTTATCCGCTTTTACCGCCTCCTCAGATCGCCCCTGGTCATCCTGTCGGGGATCCTGGTCATCCTGGTGGTCGTGTTCTGGTCGCATATGATCAACTGGATGCTGCCAGCCGACAGCCGACCCGCCGACATCTGTTTTCCCGTGGAAGTCGTCACGCCATCAGGATTCGAAACCACCGCCACCCGACTGGGATCCGTCCCACCCGGCGGCGCGGGTGATTTCAAACACATCGCCCGCTTCAGGGAAGCCGGCATTCTCGCCTACGAAGGTCCCACCACATGCCTCGGCTGCCACGAGAAAATCACCTATGACGATGGCCAGGGAAACGAGATATCCGCAGACCTCATGACCAACCTCACGGACTCGGCCCACTATCGTTTTTTCACCACCGACCACCCCAACGTCTATGGTTTCAACGGCAAACTCGCCGATGATTTTGCCATGGGCAAATTGAATCGCCCCTGCCCCAAGCCCGGCTCCTTCGCCATGACGGCCTGGGCCGAGTTGGTGGTGACCCAGAAGGGTGACACCCTGAGCGAGGGTTGCGGACAGTGCCACATCGGAGGCCAGTACCAGGCTCCCCTGGGCGAATTGATGCCCTTGTACCGGACCAACAACAGTGAAAAGAATGCCATCGACTGCCTCATATGTCATGCCGTGGCCTACGACATGAATCGCAAACAGGTCGTCACCGACGCCAACGGGCGCAACCGCTGGGGCCAGGACCGCTCTCTTTTGGCCGCCCTGTCGGTCACGACACCAACCGCCGAGGCCTGCCTGCGTTGCCATCAACATAATTTCGGCGGAGACATCTATGTCGATCCTGCCGGCCCGCAGTTCATGGCGAGCCTGCTGAACCTCGGGCATGAGCGGCCGCGCGTCCGGCACCCCGGCTCCAAGCGGGGCACGCCCTTTTCCCCCAGCTGGGACGTTCACGCCGCTGCGGGACTCTCCTGCCTGGACTGCCACACCACGCGAGGTCATTTCATGGCCAAGGGCACCCACACCACCACGATGATGGCCAATGATCTGCCCGACCTGGAGGTCTCCTGTCTGGATTGCCACGACGAGCCCCACGACAGCTCCAGCGAGGACGGCCGGACCCTCAACGAACATCTCGCCAGGGTGGCATGCCAGACCTGTCACATCCCGTCCCTGCATCCGGATAATGTCACCCGGCGCAACTTCAGTGAAACGGAATTCGAGGAGGATCCCGGGATACACATCTACCATGATGAGCTCAAGGAGAGCGCGGCCGGCCGGGGCATCGCCTACGTATGGTGGAACGGTGATGCCACCTTCCTGGGCAACCCCATCGGAGACAACCCAAACGGGGCAGACCTGTACAACTTCTACGATGCGCGCTGGCGCTGGCCCGAGTTCGCGGATTTCGACTACGATCAGTGGTACGAGGAAGTCATGCGCCCGATCGCCAAAGCTGGCCGGCCTTCGAAGATCTACGCCATGAAGCGTTTCAACGGCAAGCAGCACATCGACATGCAGAACATCGGACCCTTCGGCGGTATGTTCGTGCCCTACAACCTGCCTTCCTACTACCGGTTCGGTCAGCCCGGCAAGGCCGCCCGGGTGGAAATGGACAAGAGCATGATGGGCATGATGTATGGCTGGATGTTCAAATTCTACATGCTGGACAAGTTCATGTCGTTCATGGCGGTCGACGGATGGAACACTCGTTCATACGTTGACGTGAGAGCGGGCAAGCAGGTCGAACCCCGCTGGCTTCCCACCGACGCCATGCTGGAGATCAGCCACGCCATCCGCCGGGACGGCGCCTTGACCTGCAACGATTGCCACCGCGTCGGGGGTCTGATGGACTGGATCGCCCTAGGCTACACGCCGGAGGAACTCGACAACCTGATCATCCCCCGCTGAGCAGGGAAAAAACATGTCGTTCAAGGTGATGCACACACCGCAGCTCGATACGGGAAACCCCGCAGCAAAGCGCGACGAGATCCGCCGCTACTTCCAGACAACGTGGGAACTCTACGAAAACCTGTTCGAGGTGATGGCGAGTGACGAGGCCTACTTCCTGCGGGCCGATCCCCTGCGGCATCCCCTGATCTTCTATCTGGGCCACACCGCCGTCTTCTTCATCAACAAGCTGGTCCTGGCCAAATCCATTTCCGACCGGGTCAATCCGCGGTTCGAATCGATCTTCGCCATCGGCGTGGACGAGATGAGCTGGGACGACCTGGACGAAAAAAACTACGCTTGGCCCCGGGTCGACGAAGTCCGGACCTATCGCAACCAGGTGCGCGCGGTGATCGAAAAGGTGATCGACGACCTGCCTCTGAACATACCGGTGACCTGGAACGATCCCTTCTGGGTCATACTGATGGGTATCGAGCACGAAAGGATCCACCTGGAAACCAGTTCGGTACTGATGCGGCAACTGCCCCTGGATATGGTGAAGCCCCATGCTGACTGGGCCGTCTGCAAAAAATCCGGCCAGGCGCCGTCCAACGAGTTGAAGGAAGTGTCCGGCGGAAGGGTCGTCCTGGGCAGGCCCGGCAGCCGCGCCTATTACGGATGGGACAACGAATACGGGCGGCTGGAAACCGAAGTGGCCTCCTTCCGGGCCTCCAGGTACCTGGTCACCAACGCCGAATTCAAGAAGTTCGTCGAGGCCGGCGGCTACCGCAACGAACGCTGGTGGGCGCCCGAAGGATGGGCTTGGCGCACCTACCGCGGGGCGGAACAGCCGGTGTTCTGGGAACCTGACGAAGAGGGAGGCTATCGCCTGCGGTGCTTTGTCGAGGAAATTCCCATGCCCTGGGACTGGCCCGTCGAGGTGAACCAGCTCGAGGCCAAGGCCTTCTGCAACTGGAAGGCCGAAGTCACCGGGCGGCCCGTCCGTCTGCCGACCGAAGATGAGTGGTACCGTCTGCTCGAAATTACCGGGATCGCGGACCAAGCGACCTGGGACGGATCCCTGGGGAACATCAACCTGGCCCGGTACGCCTCCTCATGCCCCGTGACCGAAAACGTCACCGCCGATTTCGGGGACGTGGTCGGCAATGTCTGGCAATGGACCGAGACCCCGATCACCGGCTTCCCTGGCTTCAGAGTTCATCCTCTTTACGACGACTTCTCCACCCCCACCTTCGACACCCGGCACAACCTGATCAAGGGGGGCTCGTGGATCTCCACCGGCAACGAGGCCACCCTCGATTCACGTTACGCCTTTCGCCGCCACTTCTTCCAGCACGCGGGTTTCCGTTACATAGAATCGGCACACAAGGTGGAAATCCGGGAAGACATCTACGAATCGGACGCCCTGATTTCACAGTACTGCGAATTCCACTACGGACAGGAATACTACGGGGTTCCCAATTTCATGGTGCGTGCGGCGGAGATCTGCCGGGAGCTCACCGTGGGCCGACGGATCGCCCGCGCGCTGGACCTGGGCTGTGCGACCGGCCGGGCCACCTTCGAGTTGGCCCGGTTCTGCGACCACGTCACCGGCATCGATTTTTCCGCCCGCTTTATCCGGGTCGGTCACCTTATGCAACAGCAGGGCTATACGCGCTACGCGATTCCAGAAGAAGGCGAACTGGTTTCCTACCACGAAAAATCACTGACCGAGCTGGGGCTGGAGAATGTCCGCGACAAGATCGAATTCTGGCAGGGTGACGCCCACAATCTCAAGGAACAGTTCACCGGCTATGACCTGGTGCTCGCCTGCAACCTCATCGACCGCTTGTACGAGCCGGCCCGTTTCTTGGACCACATCGCCGGTCGGATCAACTCCGGCGGACTGTTGGTCCTGCTGTCGCCATGCACTTGGCTGGAGGAATTCACCCCGAGGGACAAGTGGCTGGGGGGTTTGAAGATCGACGGTGAAAACGTGACAACCCTGGATGGGCTGCGGGCCAGACTCGAACCCCGGTTCAGGATGATCGGTGAGCCGCGGGACGTGGAATTCGTGCTCAGGGAAACGGCGCGTAAATTCCAGCATACGGCCAGCCAGATGACCGCATGGGAAAAGATCCAGCTGTAGCCGTCAGTCCGATCCGCCCCGTTTCATGGCATTCCGCATCTTCCCGAACATGATGTTCAGGAAATGATTCCTAGGCAACCAGGGGATGACCGACGGGCGCCGGGGGTCCAGCCGTTTGACTTCAACTTCCATATCACTGTCGCCGCAGGCCAGGGTGCGGGCTTTTTCTAAATTGCGGAAGGCCGAACCGCGACGGCTACCGATGAGATTGACCCGTCCGAGGGCGTAATAGGCTATCGCATCGAAGGGATTGTTCTTGACCACGTTCTTGGCCAGTTTTTCCGCCGAGACGAATTTCCGTTTCCCCGCCAGGCAGACCGCGATATACGCCTGGCACTCATTGTGGTCGGGCACCCGCTCCAGAGCCTGTCTCAGGAAGCGTTCGGCATCCTCGTGGCGGTCCTCATCGATCAGGTGCCTGGCCCTGCGCACCATTTCCGCCGCGAACTCCTCGTCCGATTCCTCGGTTGTGGAATCGGTCATCTGATCATGGAGCCGTGGATCCGACTTCACAATAGTGTTATTTGAATCGGACATGACATCTCCCAATACCATAAAAAAGCCACACACACCGCCGGGGAGCGTGCCCCGGCAAGGATACCCTGGATAATTTCTATCGACCGGTAAATCATTGATTTGAGATTTATCTGGTTTCAGGGTTCGCCTGGAGTTTTATTCGGCACCGGTAACACCGTAAATCAACAGAGCAAATAATCTAAGTTCTTTCATGGAAGGAAATTATATTATATGCTTATTGCTGAAAAGTAAATCTGGAGGGGATTTTACGTTTCCTTTCACGTGCAACTCTGTGGCAGCCCCATAGCGACATCATGACCGGCGGCCACGGGAGGAACCATGATCGCAGGCAACGGCCTCCCCCCGGAATGGGGACCGTATGAGCAAATGTTCGTACGCTACGATAAAGACCAGAAAGCCATGTGGTACCACATGGCGCCGCGATCGCGTCCCTGTTTCAATCTCGACCTGTTGGACGAGTTGAAGCGGTTCCAGCACCAGGTCAAGATGGTTAATAGCGCCACCGACCCGGGTATCGATTCCCTGCCCATCCTCTATACGGTCCTGGCCAGCAGCGTATCCGGAGTGTTCAACCTCGGAGGCGATCTGCAGCTCTTCTCCAAGTTGATCAGGGACGGGGACCGGGAGGGTTTGTTCGGCTATGCCAAGGCCTGTATCGATGTCCTCTTTACCAATGCCGTCAATTTCAATATGCCCCTGACCACCATTACCCTGGTTCAGGGCGACGCCCTCGGCGGCGGCTTCGAGGCGGCCATTTCCAGCAACTTCGTCATCGCCGAGAAGAGCGCCAAGTTCGGCCTGCCCGAGGTTCTCTTCAACCTGATTCCCGGCATGGGCGCCTACAGCTTCCTGGTCCGCCGCACCGGACCGGATCTCGCCGAGAAGATCATCATGAGCGGAGAACTGCTCACCGCCCAGAAGATGCACAACCTCGGTCTGGTCGACGAGGTGGTCGAGGACGGCCAGGGGGAACAGGCCGTACTCCGCTTCATTAAGCGGCACCGGAAACGCGGCAACGCCCATGAGGCCATGAACAGGATCAGGAAGTGCATCAATCCGGTGACCTACGAGGAATTGATCCAGATCACGAAGATATGGGTCGACGCCGCCTTGAAGCTGACCAGCCGGGACCTGCGCATGATCGAACGGCTTGTCCAGGCCCAGAACCGCAGGGCCAAGACCCGGAAACCGGCACCCAGTGCCCTCGCAGGGTTCGGTTGATTCCACCCGGGGAACAATAAATCAAACGACAATAGCAGGCAGGTTTTCCAGGGAGTTGATAGCCTTGACCACATTG
>CBDUYZ010000090.1:0-9001 GCA_965371575.1 uncultured bacterium | reverse complement strand
ATTAGGAAATGTTTCGAATAAATTGTAAACAAATAAGATAAAGAGGTGGTCGGGGCGGGGAGATTCGAACTCCCGACCTCCTGCTCCCGAAGCAGGCGCGCTAACCGGGCTGCGCTACGCCCCGACTTTGCAGAGGACTCTGCGGTGAACCGCCCGAATACCCACGCTACATGTGCCACAAGGTTATAACCCCCTGGGAAACAAGCGTGACCACCACTCCGGCGATCAGGATGCCAAGAATGATACATGGAATTGCCGTCCGCAAGGGGAGTTTGAACAGATAGGCGGCCACGCTGCCTGTCCAGGCGCCGGTCACCGGGGCGGGAATCGCCACGAACAGGATCAAGCCCAGACTTTCGTATTTTCTGATCAGATTGCTGCGGCTGACGGTACGGCGGAACAGCCAGTCGAAGAAGCGGTCCATGGCCTTGAAGCGTCGCAAAACGCGTTCGGCGGGGCCCAGCAGCAGCAGGATGAACGGCACGGGCACGAAATTCCCCGCCACGGCGATCAGGTAGATCAGCAGAGGGCTGTCCATGTGCATGGCGTAGCCGACGGGGATGGCCCCCCTCAGTTCAAATATCGGCAGCATCGCCACCAGAAACACGGCCACGGGCGCGGGAAGTTGCTGGATCGCTTCAAGGAGTTGTTCACGCACGCTGTTCTCCCTCGGTGGTCACCCCGGCCAGCAGGGGGACGAACCGGCAGGACACCGACTGTTCAATGGACACTTCCTGACCCTGCCGCCGGTAGCGGTACAAGATCTGCTCGCGGCCCTTGTTGATGGGGATCAAGAGGTGGCCTCCTTCCTTGAGTTGCGACACCATGTGGGCCGGCAGGCTGGGCGCACAGGCGGTGACCATGATGGCGTCGAAAGGGGCGTGGTCGTGGACGCCATCGGTGCCGTCGTGGGCCAGGACGTTGACGTTCCCGATCGCCAGCTCGGCCAGGGTGTCGCGGGAACGCTCGGCCAGGGGCCGGATCCTTTCCACGGAAATGACGCTGCCTGCGAGTCTGGCCAGAATGGCGGCCTGGTAACCCGAACCCGTGCCGATTTCCAGAACATGTTCATGACCCCGGAGTTCCAGCAGCGAGGTCATCAAGCCGACGGTGAAAGGCTTGCTGATCGTCTGCCCGTACCCGATGGGCAGGGCACTGGGTTGGTGGGCGCGGTGCTGGAGCAGTTTGGGCACGAACAGGTGTCGGGGCACCTCCTCCATGGCTGCCAGGACGCGGCGGTCGGTGAGCCCGGCGTCGGCCAGTTGCTCGCGAACCATGCGCCGCCGGGCGACGGCGTAGTTCTTCATCGGGCGCCACCGCCCTCGGTTCCGCCGGGAAGGCCCTCCCGTTCCAGGTGCATCATCTCCTTTTGCAGGCCGTAGTGCGTCAGATCCACCATCAAGGGGGTCAGGCTGACGTACCCCTGTTCCACCGCGCAGTAGTCGCTGCCCGTCTCACGGGCCCACGTCGGTCCCTGGCCGCCGATCCAGAAGTAGGGTCGGCCGTGAGGGTCGACCTGGTCGGTGATTACGTTGCTGTAGACGCGGCTGCCGAGGCGCGTGACCTTGATGCCCTGGATATTGCTGGGCGGCCCGTCGGGGATGTTGATGTTCATCAGTGAGCCCTTGCGCAGGGGAAATTCCAGGATGGTGCGCATACTGTAGCGGAGGAAATCGGCTGCTCCGCTGAAATCGGTGGGATGCCAGGCGGCCAGCGAAATGGCGTAGCTGGGGATGCCGAACATCGTGCCTTCCATGGCCGCCGCCACGGTGCCCGAGTACAGGACATCCTCTCCCATGTTTGGGCCGTGGTTGATGCCGCTCATCACCAGGTCGGGGGGATCTGCACGCAGGATCTTCTCCATGGCCACCAGGACGCTGTCGGTGGGAGTGCCGGTGACCGCGTAACGGCCTTCGCCCTTTTCCAGGATGCGCAGTGGCGAGGTCAGGGTCAGGCTGTGGCTGGAGGCGCTCTGCTGGTCGCTGGGCGCCACGACGGTGACGCGGAAGCCATCCATGGACCGCATGGTGCTTTCCAGGATGCCGAGGCCGTGGGCGTCGATGCCGTCGTCGTTGGAGATCAATACGTGCTTGGTGCTGCTCATGACAAAATCCATCCTGGAAACAACCGGGTTCAGTCCCGGGAAAACATCAACATGATGACCAACCGGAAAAAGCGGCCGGTATCGATGAAGGGATTGATGGAGCTGGTCTCGTCGCCGTAGACCGTGGTGACCGGAACCGAACCGATACGGTAACCGCGGCGGGCCATGCGCACCAGGATTTCCGACTCTGAATCGTAGCGGCTGGTTCGGAGCCTCAGCCCGGCGAAGCAGGCGGCCCGGTACAGACGGTAACCGTTCTGGGAATCGGGGATGTCCTGCCCCGCCAAACGGCTGATGATCCAGCTTGTGAACTGGTTGGTCTTCTTGCGGAGCCAGGGCATGTTCTCGGTGCGGGCCATGCGCGTGCCCACCACCACGTCGAAGCCATCCCGGTCGGCCGCGTCGATGAAATCCTGCATCTCGTTCGGCAGGTGTTGCCCATCCGAGTCCATGGTGAAGACCCAGTCTAGCTGCTGGTCCTGTGCCCAGCGGTAACCTGTCTTGAGGGCCTCTCCCTTGCCCCGGTTGACCTCGTGGACTATGACCTCCGCTCCGGCGGACCGGGCTGTATCGGCGGTGCCGTCGGTGCTGCCGTCGTCCACGACCAGAATCCGACACCCCGGCTGAAGGAGGCTGACTTCACCGATCACTTCGGTCAGGAAGCGGGCGGCGTTCAAAGCTGGCAGGATGGCGCCGACAGTCATGGGATCCCTTGCGTAAGAGGTCAAGGTGGTATGTCCGCAGGATATCTTTCAGGGGCCATTGATTTCAATGTAAAAGAAGCAGGACGGATCCCGCCACTAAGTCATTGCGCCCGCGCCACCAGGATCGTGTGTCCTCCAGTCAGGTTTTCCTTCGACATGAGCCATTCGTAAAGTTGCCGGTTGCCTTCATGAAAGGCCGGGTCGGCCTTCTTGGGAAAACAGGACCGGCGCACGCCCCAGCGCAACAGCGGGTACAGCAGCCAATAGAACCAGCGCGACCCCTTGCGGTAGTGCGAGGTGAGAAGCTCCTCCACGTGCAGTCCGGTTCGCTCACAGGCGAAGTAGAGCTGGGAAAAGGAAACGGGATTGATGTGTTCGAAGAAGATGTTGGGTGTATCGAGCGGGAACGGGCCCCGTTCCATGCTGTGGAACCCGGAGACGAAGAAATTCCAGCGGCTGACCATCGTGCCGATGTTGGGTGTTGTCAGGATGAGGCGTCCTCCAGGCCTTAGCACGCGCCGGACCTCGGCCAGGAATGTGAAATGGTTCTGGATGTGCTCGATCCCCTCGATGGACACAACGTAGTCGAAGCTGTCGTCCGGAAAAGGGAAAGTGTCGCTCATGTCAACGGCAGCGTATTCGACACCCTCGAGGCAGTGCAGCCGGGTGTCGATGTCCGCGGCAATGCCCGTGAAGCCCGTCCCCTGCAGGTCTTTCAGCAGGTAGCCCGGGCCGGCCGGGATGTCCAGGATCCGGCCCGGGGAGAAGTTGGACAGTTTCTCGATGATCCGCGCGTGCAGATGGGGATTGTGCTGGGCGGGATCCTTTGTATCGATTTCGACGTTGATCAAAGTCACATTCCTCATGTGGTGGTTCCGGTCTACATCTCCACTTCGAGCAGATCCACCAGTTCGGTGATGGTGCGGTCGAACCGCTCCAGCGCCGCTTCGATCGCCGCGGGACTGGTCAGGTCCACCCCCACTCCCTTGAGCAGCTCCAGCGGCGCTTTGCTGCAGCCCCCCGTGAGCATGCCGAGGTATGCCTCCACCGCGGGCTGCCCCTGGTCCTTCACCCGCTCGGCGATGGCCAGGCCGCAACTCAAGCCGGTGGCGTAGCTGTAGACGTAGTACTTGTAGTAGAAGTGCGGGATGTAGGACCACTCCATGCCGTCGTTTTCGTCCACGGTGAAACCGGGTCCGTAATAACGCTGGATCAGGCCGCGGTAGGTCTCGTCGAGAAGTGACGCGGTGACCGGTGTGCCTTCCTCGATGTAGCCGTGCACCAGGCGTTCGAATTCGCTGAACAGGGTCTGCCGGTAGATGGTCGTACGGATGCTCTCCAACTCGGCGGCCAGAAGTCCGGCCTTCTCATCCTTGCCGGCGGCGTTGGCCACCAGATAGTCCGACAGCAGGGCCTCGTTGCAGGTCGAAGCGATCTCCGCCAGGAAGGGCACGTACCGGTAGTTGTGGTAGGGCTGGAATTCCATCGCCAGGGCGCTGTGCATTGCGTGGCCGTATTCATGGGCCAGGGTGGACATGTCGTCGAGGCTGTCCTGGTAGTTCATCTTCACGTAGGGATGCCGACCGTAGACGCTGGCCGAAAACGCGCCGCTATCCTTGTCGTTGCTGGGATAGACGTCGATCCAGCCGTTGCGCGGATCCAGGCCGTGGATCAACAGTTCGACATACTGGTCCCCCAGGGGCGCCAGGGCGGCCGGCAGGATCTCAATGGCTTCCTTGAAGGGGATGTCCATCTCGGCCGCCTGCACCATGGGCACATACAGATCGTAGATGTGCAGTTCCTCGTAACCCAAAACCTTGCGGCGGAGTTCGACGTAGCGGTGAAGCGGAGCGAGTTTGTCGTTCACGGCGCTGATCAGGTTGTCGTGGACAGCGACGGTCAGACCATCCTTGTCGAGGTAGGCCGCCAGTGCGGTGTCGTAGCCCCGGGCCCGGGCGTACATGACGTCCAGCTTGAATTGCCCGCCCAGGGTGGCGGCCAGGGTGTGCTGGAACTGCCTGAGGGTGGCGAAGAAGGCGGTCATGGCTTCGGCGCGGACTTCCCGGTCGGCAGAAGTACGGAAGCGGCCGAGGTTGGCCAGGGTCAGTTGGACTTCCTTCCCTTCCGCATCGTGAACCATGGGCCAGGCGATGTCCGACATCAGGGCACCGAAAGTGCTTTCCAGGTCGCTGGGAATTTCGTTCAGGTCGATCTCGGCCCACAGATTGTCCCCGGCCAGCTGCAGGATCCCTTCGGCCTCTTCACCCAGCACCCGGGTTTTGCGGCGGCGAAGGTTGTCCAGGTAGGACTGGTACCCCGCCGGGCCGTCGTTTGCCATGTAGGCCTTTTCCATGGCCTTGTCGTCCAGGGCCAACACCTCGCCACGGATGAAACCCGCGGCGGTCATGAGTTCGTCCATCATGACCAGGCTGCGCTGCTGCCTGGCCTGGAGGTCCTGATTCGTCAATTCCGTGTCCAGGGCAAGGTTGGCGTACTGGGTCACGCGGCTGGCCCGATCATGCAGGCCGAAGTAGAGATCAAGACTGGCCTTGAGGGCGACCGGATCGGCCAGCTGTCCCTGGTAGGCGGACAGGCCCCCCATTTCGACCCGTAGGGCGTTCAATTCCTCCTGCCAGGATTCAGGTGTAGCGAAGAGCGGGGTCAGGTTCCACTTGTAGGCGCCGGGAACGTCGCTGCGGGGAGTATTCGCGTCTGGCGAATAGTCGGGCAGATCGGCGGCCAGGACGGAGCCGCACAGAAGTACCAGGCCAAAGGGGATCAGGAACAGGCGGCGCTTGCTAGCGGGAATCATGACATCCTCCAGGTTCAGGAGCGAGCAGGGATTGAAAACCGGATTGTCGACTGTCCGGTAGTGCTATACAAGTAAAATCAGTGGTCTGGCGTAACGTCCGCAGACAGGAGGGGCCGGTCGCTGGGAATGTTCATGGTGAGGCCGCGTAAGCCGCCGTTCATCCTGCTCAGTTGTGAGGCGTCGAGGCCGACGACCCGCCGGTCGGGCAGCAGGCGTCGGTAGGTAGCCAGAGCCACCTCGTCCAGGTCGGGGCAATAATCCGGGTACACCGGCACCAACAAAATGCCATTGGCAAAGACGATGTTGGTATAGGTGCGCCAAACGCCGTCGTCGTGGTCGGGCATGGGGAGCCGCTCCACCTGGAGCGGGCCGGCCCGAGTCGGGAATTCCTCCAGGCGCTCCACTACCAGATCCAAGCGGGCAGCGTTATAGGGATCGACCACCGGCTCGTAATCGCCGACGACGATCAGGTCCGGTTTCAAGAAGGCGCAGAACATGTCGACGTGTCCGGTGCTTTCTCCCTGCAGCGGCGGCACCATGGACAAGGTTTCAAATCCCAGAATAGCGGCGAAGTTGGCCATCACCTGAGCGTTTTCCTGTGCGAGATGGTCCGCGTTGCGGCTGATCATTCGAGTCGACACCAGGCAGAGACCACGACCGTTGCTCAGATATTCTCCCCCCTCGGCCAGAAGACGACTGCCCAGCAAATTGAAGCCCATGCTCATGGCCACAGACGTGGGGACCCCGTCGTCCCTGGCATTCCCGCGCCCCCCCCGGTAGAGGAAATCCACCATGCTGCGGCGGCCCTCCGCGTCACTGACGGTCACCGGACCGAAATCCCGTATCCACATGGTCAGGATGGGGAGTTGCAGAATGTCCACCGTGGTGCCGGGCAGTTCGCAGTCCGCCAGAACCGTCTCGATCCGGGAGCGGTCCGCAGGGGATCCGGCGAGCACTCGGATACTGACTTCAGGGGAGGCGGCCTTGACGATGCCGGCCAGCACGTCCGGCTGCAGTTCGGCCAATTGCGCCCCGCCCAGTAGCAGGGTTTCCAGGTGCTGGAAATCGGCGGGCATATAAAAAGAGTCGACCGGTTCGGACGCAGCCGTGGGCGTGCGGCTGTCGGTCCAGGGGCGAAAGAAAATAGCCACAGTGCCGAGAGCGAGCAGGAGGATCGCCGCCAGGAGGAACAGCGTCGATCGTCGAGGATTCACCGGGGCTGCTTTGGGCGTTTGGGATAGTTTCTTCATCATCGAACCAGTATCTCGGCAGTGAGAGACATGGTCAAGTGACATGTGTCGGCCCCCCTGGCCTACTGGCATGAAAAAACGGATAACAGTGCATGTCATCCGTCGGCAAAAACAGGTTGCTGGTCGGGACGGCGAGATTCGAACTCGCGACCCCTTGCCCCCCATGCAAGTGCGCTACCGGGCTGCGCCACGTCCCGACCTGGAATCCAGCCGGCTTCTGCCGCCGGCGGGGGGTGTTTCGCTGCCGGCACAATTTAATACGCCTTACCCCATTGGACAAGAAACAATCAGACGGACTTCAGCCTGTTCCCTTCATCTTTTTCGGAGCCGATTTGGCTGAGGATCCAACTGTCCTTAGGTTCTTGACCATTTTCAGCAGGTCTCTCAACTCCACCTTGAGAAAAGCCAGGCGGTCCGCCTCGGTCAGGCCGTCGAACTGGATGTTGAGCTGGGGAATGCCTTCAGCGGCGGTCTTGCCGCCTGCCTTCCTGGTCTGGCGGCGCATCTTGATCGCTCCGGCGATCTTGTAGCCCTCGCCGTACAGCAGAGCCTTGATGGCCAGGATCTCGTCGATATCCGGCTGCCGGTAGCGACGCGCGCCGGTGCGGGTCTTGCGGGGTTTCAGGGTGGGGAATTCACTCTCCCAGTAGCGCAGGACATGAGCCTTGATGCCGGTTAAGCCGGCCACCTCGCTGATGGAGTAGTAGAGCTTGCTGGGGATTTCCTTCTTCTTGGCCATGGTTCGGTTCACTCCGGAAAGGTAGCCCAGAAATAGTCCAGAATCAGTCCAGTTCCGGCCGCAGCTGCCTTTCCATCAATTCACGCATGGCCTGCCGCGGCGGTTTAGCTGAGAATAACACATCGTGAACCTGTTTGGTAATAGGAAGTTCGACATTCAGCTTCTCACTCAACTTCAAGGCGGCCTTGGCCATATCGACTCCTTCGACAACCTGGATGGTTCCATCCAGGATTTCCTGGGGCGATTTTTCGCCCTTGGTGACCGCCTCGCCGTAGTTGCGATTGCGGGAATGCCGGCTGATGCAGGTAGTGATCATGTCGCCGATCCCCGCCAGACCGAAGAAGGTTTCCTTCTTGCCGCCAAGCGCGATGCCCAGGCGGGACAATTCGATCATGCCGCGGGTCATCAGCGTGCCGCGGGTGTTGTCCCCCGCTCCGAGGCCGTCGGCCATGCCCACGGCCAGGGCGATGATGTTCTTGAACCCCGAGGCGATCTCCCCACCCGCCATGTCGTCGTTGGTATAGACACGGAAGAAGGGTCCGGCGATCAGCTTCTGCCAGTGGGACCAGTCGGTTCCCGGCAGCCCGGCCAGGACCACGGCGGTTGGCTGCTCGTCGGCCACTTCCTCGGCGTGACTGGGACCCAGCATGACGGCCACAGGGTGTTCGTCCAGGCATCCGGCCCGGACAAGTTCGTCCTTGATGACCTCGCTGAGACGTTCGAGCGTGGTGACCTCGATTCCCTTGGCCAAATTGATCACAGGGGTGCCGGCTGCGAAGCTGGGAATCTTGGCGGCCTTCGCGATCACTTCGCGCACCGCCTGACTGGGTACGCAGACGAACAGGAGCTCGGCCTGGTGCAGAGCATCGTCGAGGTCAAGGGTGGCGCGCATATTGGGTGGCAGGCTGACCTGGCCCAGATAGTCGGGGTTGGTGCCGGTGGTGTTGATGCTTTCCGCCTGCCGGGCATCGATGCCCCACAGAACCACGCGCTCCCACTTGTGGCAGAGGTGGCGGCCGAAGGCAGAGGCCCAGCTGCCTGTACCCAGGATCACGGCTTTCATTTCAGTCTCTCTTTCCTTCGCTGTTTTCCTGGGTGTTGTCGGATGCGGCCTTCTCCTCGGTTCCGTCCCGCAGGCGGGCGATGTTGGCTCTGTGTTTGAAGATCACCCAGCCGCAGATGATGAAAACGAAAACGATGATGGTCTTGGATGTTTCCAGGGAGCGCCATTCGAAGAAAACCACCGCCAAGGGCAGGACTACCGCGGCCGCGATGCTGCCCACCGACACGATACGGGTAGCCAGGAACATCGAGAGGAAGGCGGCGATGGCCGCCAATAGGGCCAGAGGTTCGAGAACCGCGAAGGCTCCGGCCGTGGTGGCAACCCCTTTG
>CBDUYZ010000089.1:0-9160 GCA_965371575.1 uncultured bacterium | reverse complement strand
CGCAATCTTCCGCCACCGCCTCAGCTGGACCTGCGAATTCCGTGATCATCGCCGCGGCGACATCCGTGGGGAACCCGAAACCGAACGCCTCTTCCACGGCCAGGAGCATGGCCTGGTCCACCATCTCCACCGCCACCGGAGCCAGGCCTTCACCCAACAGACCGACCACCGCGCCGGCGGCGTCCTCGAGATCGGGGAAAAAGGCCAGGAGGGTGGCCACTTCCGCGGGGTTGGCCACGAGTTTGAGATCGGCGGAAGTGACCAGCCCCAGAGTGCCCTCGCTGCCGCACAGCAGGGACACCAGATCAAGGCCCCGCTCGGCAGACAATCCCCGGCCAGTGTTCAGGAACCGACCGTCGGCATCGGACCATTCCAGGCTCACCAGGTGCTGCAGGGTGACACCATGGCGCAGACAGTGGGGACCACCCGCGTTTTCGGCGATGTTGCCGCCGATGCTGGCGGCCGCCTGGCTGGAGGGATCGGGAGCGAAATGCAGACCCGAGGCGGATGCGTGCCGGGAAACACCTTCGTTCAGCACTCCGGGCTGAACCCTGACTCTGCGCTGGAGGCAATTCACGGGACCCAGGTCCGTCAGCCGCGAAGTCCCCACGACGAGGGCACCGTTGCCGGGAACCGCACCTCCGCTCAGCCCGGTGCCCGTGCCGCGACAGACCACGGGCACACCGGCGGCCCGGCACAACCCGACTACTCGGCGCAGTTGAGAATCGTCACGGGGAAGCGCAACGGCCAGCGGACGGCCCAGCGTCAGATGCGATGCGTCCCGGGCGTATACCAGCCGGGCGGCCTCATCGGTGAGAAGTCCCTCCTCACCCAGTACCTCGCGCAGGCCGACCAGAAATCCCGCGGGAATGTCCCGCCCTTGCGCCGACATGGCTTCACTCCCCGTGTAACGGTTTGCCGGCGGCGGCCATGACGGCCTCGCCCACCGCTTCACTGAGCGTGGGGTGCGGGTGGATCACTTCGCTCCAGCTTTCGACATCCGCGTCAAAACCCATGGCGGTCGTGGCGGCGGCGATCAATTCGGTGACCCTGGGCCCCACCATGTGCACTCCGAGGACTTCGCCGGTTCCGACCTGGGTGACCACCTTGACGAACCCATGCGGTTCATTGAGGATGGACGCCTTGCCCAGGGCGGAAAAAGGGAACCGTCCGGACTCGACCTCATATCCGGCTTCGGCGGCCGCGGCTTCGGTCAGGCCGACCGAGGCCACTTCGGGGCTGCTGTAGGTGCAGGACGGAACCCGCCCGTACCGCATGGGAAGCACGGTCCGGCCGGCGGCATGTCCGGCCGCGACCAGGGCCTCATGGCTGGCCACATGGGCCAGTTGCGGGGTGGGAACGATGTCGCCGATCGCGTACAGACCCGGCGTCGCGGTCTCCATGAATCCGTCGGTCTGAAGGAAACCGCGTTCATCCTGGACCACTTCGACCGTTTCGAGGCCAAGGTCCTTCGTGGCGGGCCGCCGCCCCACGGCGACCAACAGGCAGGCGGACTCCACTTCGGCGACGGTTCCGTCGGCCCCCTGTTCCAGAACACACTTGATTCCGTCAGCAGTTTCCCGGACTTCGCCGACCCGGCACCCGGTGCGGACGACCATCCCCTGCCGTTTGAGGGCCCGGGCCACCTCTTCACTGCAGTCGGGATCCTCAAGGGGAAGAACCCGCTCCAGCAACTCCACCAGAGTGACCCGGCAGCCGAAGCCCTGCATGATACCCGCCAATTCGACCCCGACCGCGCCTGCGCCGAGAACAACCATGGACGCCGGGACATGGTCGATCTCCAACAAATGGTCGCTGGTGAGGATCCGCTGCCCGTCGGGGCTGATGCCCGGCAGCCCGGCGGCGTACGAGCCGGTGGCCAGGATGATCCTGGCGGCCGCCAATACGCGGCCGCCGTCGGACGACTCGACATGGACGCGTCCGGGCCCTGCCAAACGACCGACACCCTTGATGACGGTGACACCGGCCTTTTGCATCAGCAGGTCGACGCCCTTGGAGCCCTTGGTCGTGGCCATCTCCTTGCGCTTCTGCACCCGGGACCAGTCGAAAGCAGCTCCTTCGACACTGATGCCGAAGGCCCGCGAGCCCTTGCGGCAAAGACGCCAGACTTCCGCGGCGTGAATCAATGCCTTGGTGGGGATGCATCCGCGCAGCAGGCAGGTCCCGCCCAAGCGGTCCTCTTTTTCGACCAGGGCCGTGGCCAGGCCAAGTTGGGCGCCGCGCCGGGCAGCGACATATCCTCCCGGCCCGGCGCCAATCACGATGAGATCGAAATTATTCGACATGTTACCAACTCCGCTGATGATTACCCGTCAATCGAAAGGTCGGATCCCATTTTGCGGAAAGCCACCAATTTCCGCAAGCGCCGGCCCAGAGCGGCGAAACCGTCCTCGGCCAGTGCGGCTGTGGTGGGCAGCAGGACCGAGGTCAGGAAAGCGCTTACGAACAGCCCGCCCATGATCACCAGGGCCATGGAGTAGTAGTAGACGCCGCCCAGGGACGGCTTCTGGACCACGATGGGCACCAGGCCGATCAGGGTGGTCACCGCGGTCATCAGGATGGGCCGCAACCGTTCCCGGCCACCGCGCAACATGGCTGCGGTCCTGTCCATGCCCCCACGTCGATACTGATTGATGTGTTCGAGCATGACAATGCCGTTGTTGACCACGATACCGATCAACAGGAGAAGTCCGATGGCCGCGGGCTGGTCAAAGGGGGTCCCCGTGGCGTAGAGGGTCCAGATGGCTCCCGCCAGGGCGAAGGGCAGGGAAACCATCAGAGCCAGGGCCTGTCTGACGGATTCGAAAAGCCCGGCCATGACCACAAAGACCAGCATCAACGCCAGCAGCAGGTTGGTCAAAAACTCAAGGGACTGCTCCTTCTGGCGGGCCTCCCACTGCCCGAAGGTCCAGCGGTAACCGTAGGGAAATTCAATTTCACCCAGCGCCTGCTTCACCTGGGGAATGTATTGCTCCCGCGTCCCCTCCTGGTAACGGGCAGTGACCCAGACGCTGGTCAACCGATTGTCCCGCTGGATGTGCTCCCGGCCCGGCCGCTGGTTCAGGGCAGCCACCGCGGCCAGGGGCACCTTCTGCCCTCCGGGGGTGTGCATGACGAGATTCTGGATTTGGCCCAGGCTTTCGACTTCCTGTTCGTCCAGCGTCAGACGCATTTCCCGTTCCCCTTCCGGGGTCCGGAACCGCTGTAGACGCCGGCCGCGATAGGTCAGACCCACTACCTGGGACACCTGGTCGGGACTGATGTCGTACCGGGCGGCCAGATCCCGGTCCGGTACGATGTGCAACTCCTGCTGGGCCTCGGCGTGCCGCGTTTCCACATCGACCAGACCCGGAATGGTCGCGATCCTCAGTATGGCCGCTTCGGCCAGCGCCATCAGGACCTCGGTATCCTCGCCCACCAGTTGAAAAGCCACGCGGTCGCGCCCGCGGTGTCGCCGCCAGCCCACGTTGTTTTCCTGCACGTTGAGCTGGACCCCCGCCAGTTCCGGGAGCAGGTCGCGCAGCCTGCTGCGGACCCGGTTGATGTTGTCGTCGTTGGCCTCGCCTTCCTCGAGGTAGACCCGCGTCAGGGTGAAGTGATCACTCCAGAAACTGTAGATCGAACGGGCCAGCAGTTCGTCCCGGTGGGGTTCGAGGGTCTGCTCGACCCGGGTGACGAATTCCTCCTTGCGGTTCAGGCTCATTTCCTCGCTGAATTCATAGCGAATCTGCACGAAGAGCTCGGCCTGGCTCGTATCGAAGTTCATGTCCACCCGTTGGAAGGGGAAAACGGCGGACCCGATGACCGCCAGGCCGATCACCGGGCTGAGCCAGCGGTGGCGGAGGTTGAATGACAGCAGGTCGTGGTAGATCTCCTCCAGCCGCACCATGGCCCGGCCCCTGGGTCGGGGTTCGGACTTGATGAACCACGAGGTGGCCAGCGGAATGAGCGTCTGGCTGATGAACAGCGAAGCCAGCAGGGTCAAACAGACGGTGATACCCAGTTCCTTGAGGTAGAGGTTCATCTCGGTGGGCTTGTTGAAGATGAGCGGGATGAAGACGATGACCGAAGTCAGTGTCGCCGCCACCACGGCGGTGGTGACCTCACGGGCTCCCCGCAGGGCGGCGGTCTTGCGGTCGAGGCCCATTTCACGGTACCGGAAGATGTTTTCCATCACCACCACGGCGTTGTCCACCAGCATACCGATACCCACGATCAAGCCGAGCAGCGTCAGGGTATTGAGCGACTTGCCCTGCGTCCACACGATCCCGCAGGTCACGATAAGCGAGAAGGGGATGCAACTGACCGCCACCATCGTGGTCGAAAAGCGCCGCAGGAACCCGAAGAGCACCACCGAAGCCAGGATCGAGCCGAAGATCCCGGTGAAGGTCAGATCCTTCAGGGTCTTGCGGATCTCCCGACCCTGGCTGAACCAGATCAGGAAGTTGACCCCCTCGAGTTCGGGATCGTCATTCATGCCGGCGATGGCCGCTTCCAGGGCGTCGCAGACCGCCACGGTGTTGGCCTTGGATTCCTGGGTCACCGTGACGCCGACGGCGAAGTGCCCGTCGAGATGGCGACCGTACTCCAGAGGCGGTTCCTGATAGACCACGTCGGCCACATCGGCCAGCCGCAGACCGTCCGCGCGCAAGGGCAGGTTGCTGATCTCTTCGACCGTGCCGAAGGCGCCGAGAGTGCGCAGGGTCCAGCGGGAATCGTCCGTGACGATTTTTCCCAGGGATTGATTGAAATTGCCCCCGCGCAACACTCTCGCCACGTCCCGGACGTCGATCCCGTGCAGCTCGAGGTTCGCCAACTTCAGATTGATCCGCACTTCCCGGGGATTCACTCCGTCCAGGCGGACCTGGGCGACTCCGGGCACTCTTTCCAGGGGCCGGATGATCTTGCGTTCCAGCAGGTCATAGCTTTCGCTGAGGTCGCGCGGCGAGCTGAGGCGCCCCTCGATGATCGGCTGGTCGGCGTCGCGCGAATCCCAGTTGGTCGAGACCTGGATGTCACCGATGTCCTCGGGCAGTTCGCCCCGGATGCGGTCGATTCGCTCCCACACTTCAACCCGGGCCAGGTGCATATCCGCGTCCCAGCCGAACTCCAGCCGGATGCGCCCGCCATCGCTGCCGCAGCGCGACCACATGCTCCGCAGGCCGCGGACACTGCCGACGGCGTCCTCGACGGGCCGGACGATCATGCGTTCCACCTGCTCGGGTGAGGCGTTGTCGTAGGGCAGGTTGATGAAAAGTTCGGGCTCGGTGATGTCCGGCATGAAGGCCAGCGGAAGCCGGGTCAGCGCCACCAAGCCGAGCACCACGATGCTTACCAGCACCATCAGGGTGGTCACGGGCCGTTTGATGGCCAGCTCGGGGAGCGTCATGTCCGGATTCCTCTCAGTCTTCGTTGCTCACCCGCGACGGCACGATCAGGTAGGCCGCGGGAATGACCACCAGGGTCAACAGGGTGCTGAAGGCCAGTCCGCTGGCGACGGTGATGGCCAGAGGCGAACGCAGTTCCGCTCCTTCGCCCCAGGCCAGGGCCATGGGCAGCAGACCGAGAATGGTCGTCAGGGTCGTCATCAGGATCGGCCGCAGCCGGACGTGCCCGGCCCGGATCACCGCCTCGCGCTTGGCCGCACCGCCGCGACGAAGCCGGTTGATCGTGTCGATGAGCACAATGGCGTTGTTGACCACGATTCCCACCAGCATCACCGTGCCGATCAGGACAATGACGGTGATCGGGGTCGAGGTCGCCACCAGCCCGACCACCACGCCGACCAGCGCCAGCGGGATGGTGAACAGGACGAGGAAAGGGTGCAGAAACGATTCGAAGGTCGACGCCATGACCAGGTAGACCAGGAAGATGGCCAACCCGATGGCGAAGAGCAGGCTGTTGAAACTCACCTGCATTTCCTTGTTCTGCCCGCCCAGTTCCATGGACAGACCGGCTGTCCGGGGCACGGCCGCCAACACCCGCTTGACGTCCGCGATGGCCGCCCCGAGGCTGCGCCCCTCCAGATTGGCCGATACCACGGCCGCACGCTGCTGCTGCAGGCGATGGATCTCCGCGGGGCCCCGCTCCTCGGTTACCCGGGCCACCGACAGCAGGCGCAGTGGTTCGCCCCCGGGGCCGGGTACGATGAGGTTGCGGACGTCGTTCACCGATTGCCGATCGCTTGGCCGGTTGCGGATGCGGATATCGATCTGGCGGTCCTCTTCCTTGAAGCGGGTGGGCACCGCCCCCAGGACCCGGTTCTTCAGGGTTTCCGACAGCACACCCATGTCCAGGCCCAGGGCAGCCAAGCGCTCGCGGTCAAACACGACCTGGAGTTCCGGATTGCCCGCCTCCAGAGAAGACCTCACGTCGACCAGGCCGGGAACCGTACTCAGTCTCCCCGCCAGTTCCAGGGAAGAGGAACGCAGCAGATCGAGATCGTCACCGAAGATGATCACCTCGACGGGCGTCTTGAGGCTGAAATAGGAGGGACGCCCGAACTTGATTTCCAGGTCGGGCAGGGCGGAAAACTCCCGGCGCAGGCGTTCTGCGAGCGCCAGCTCTCCCTCGCTGTCGGACCGGTTCTTCATCACCAGGTTCAGTTGGCCCAGATTCTCCGCCTTGGTGTTGAGGGACATGCCGCCGGACACCAGCCGGCTACCCACGGTCGCATAGTACCGGTCCACCGCCGTTTCGGCCCCGGCCGCCTCCTCCATCACCTTGATGGAGCGGTCGGTGGCCGCCAGGGAGGCTCCCTCGGGCAGTTTGACCTCGAAGAAAAATTCGCCTTCGCTGAGCTGTGGAATGAGTTCGGTTCCCAACAGCCCCGCCGCCCAGAGCGCGGCCAGGAACAGCCCGAAGCCGATGGCCAGTGTGAGGTGCCTGAACCTCAGGGCCCCCTTGAGCAGGCGGTCGTAAAGAACCGAGAACCAGCCCAGCGTCTGGTCGAAGGCGGGCCGCGCCTGACTGGTACCGGTCCCGGCTTCGGCGAGCGCCTCGGATACGCGGTCAGCGCGGGGCAAGCGGCCGCCGGCGGCGCTCAACATGGGGATAACCGTCACGGCCACCAGCAGGGAGGCCAGGATGCTGAAAGTCACCGTCAGGGCCTGGTCCCTGAAAAGTTGACCGGCCACGCCTTCCACGAACACGATGGGCAGAAACACGGCCACCGTGGTCAGAGTGGACGCCACCACGGCGCCCCCCACCTCGGCCGTACCGTTGACCGCCGCGGCGAACAGGGGCTGGCCCTCCTTCCTCTTGCGGAAGATGGACTCCAGCACCACGATTGAATTGTCCACAAGCATGCCGATGCCCAGGGTCAAACCGCCCAGGGACATGATGTTCAGCGAGATGTCCATCTTGTACATCGCGATGAACGTGGCGACCACGGAGATAGGAATCGAAGTGGCTATGATCAGCGTGCTGCGCACGTCGCGCAGGAACAGGAAAAGGAGACCGATCGCCAGCACACCGCCGATCAGGGCGGCGTTGCGCACCTCGTCCACGGCCTTCTGGATGAACTGGGACTGGTCGAACAGCACCGTCAGTGAAGCGCCTGCCGGCAGTTTGCCGTCCTGCCATTCGATGATCCGGTTCCGCAGGCGACGGGCCACGGTCACGGTGTTGGCGTCGCCCTCCTTGTAGATGGAGATCTCCACCGACTCGCGCCCGTTCACCCGCGTGATTTCCTCGCGTTCCTTGCTGCCCCACCGAACCGTCGCCACGTCGCCCAGACGGACCGAGGCGCCGTCGGCGTGGAGGATGATCAGGTCGGCGATCTCCTCGACGTTCTGGAATTCGTTGATGGTCCGGATGAGATATTGGCTATCCGGCCCGCGCAGGACCCCGCCGGGCAGGTTCACGTTGCTCACGCCCACAACCTGCCGGATCCGGTCGATGCTGATGCCCAGCGCGGCCAGCCGCTCCTGGTCCACCTCGATCTGGATTTCCTCCTCCAGTCCCCCCTTGATCCCGGCCGCGGCCACGCCCTTGACCGTTTCGAAATCCTGCTTGATCTGCCGGTCGGCCAGGCGGCGCAGCGTGGTCAGATCGCCTTCGCCGGCCAGGGCCAGTCGGATGATGGGATCAAGGCTGGGGTCGAAGCGCAGGACTAACGGATCGGTGGCCTCCTCGGGCAGGATCAACCGGTCGAGCTTTTCCCGGACCTCCATGGACAGCAGGTCCATGTCCGCTCCCCACTCGAACTCCAGGATGACCTCGGAAATGCCGGCGCGCGACACCGAATGGATGGTCTGCAACCCGCGCAAAACGCCCACGGCTTCTTCGACCGGGCGTGTGACCAGGTTCTCCACTTCCTGGGGTGCGGTATCGGGGAACTCGGTCTGCACGGTGATGGACGGGTAGGTGATGTCCGGGAACAGCTCAAGGGAAAGGCGGTTGTAACCGACCGACCCGAAGGCGATGACGGCCAGGGCCACCATGACCACGCTGACCCGCCGCCGGACCGCCAGACTGACTATCGCCTGCATCAGCGACCTGCCCCCGCCAAGTCCTCGACGACCTTCAACGGAGATCCGTTCTTGAGGGATCGTTGACCCTTGACGACCACCTTTTCGCCCACCGCCAGGCCCGACAGGATCTGGGCCTTGTCGTCGTCGGTGAATCCGACCTCGACGATGCGCCGTTCGGCGGCGGGATTCTCCCCGGCGGTCAGGGTATAGACCACCGCTTCACCCTTGTCGGTCAGGACCGCGATCCTCGGCACCAGTGTCACGTCATCGCGTCTTTCGGTCACGATCCGGACCTGTGCAAAATCCCCCGGTCTGGTCCGGGCGGGGTAATCCGGTATCTCGATGGTTATCTTGATGGTCCCGCTGGTGGGATCAATGACGGGGCTGATCAGCTTGATCCGGCCGGCCAGCCGCGTGCCGGTACTGTCCAATACCAGATTGACCGCCTGGTTATGCTGCAGTTTGTTGAATTCACGACTGGGCACGTGGACCCGTGCCAGCAGGGGATGGAAATCGGCCAAGACCATCACCGGGTCACCCACCATCAAATTATGCCCCACGTCCACCAGCCGGCTGGTGACCCGGCCGCTGAAAGGCGCCGTCACCGAGGTGTATGAAATATCGAGCCACCCCCGTCCCTCGTTTTCCACCCCGGCGGACAATAC
>CBDUYZ010000088.1:0-9166 GCA_965371575.1 uncultured bacterium | reverse complement strand
TCTTTTATTGGGGTTCAGGATTTTGGTCTGTAGACCCTGACGTAATCCACAAGCATGGTCTGGGGGAAGACCGTGTTCTGGTCGGGCGCGCCGACCCACCCTCCGCCGACGGCAACGTTCAGGATCATGAAAAACGGGTGATCGTACACCCAGGTCGAGCCGGGCGGCAGGTCGGTCGGGGTGGCGGTATGGTAGGCGTGGTCGTCGACCAGCCAGGTTATGGAGGACTCGTCCCATTCCACGGCGAAAACGTGGAAGCCGAGGTTGAATCCTTCCTGTGCCAGGACATGCTTACCCGTAATGGCGGAACCCCCGAAATGACCGGGGCCGTGGAGACTGCCGTGAAGAGTGCGGGGTTCCTGCCCCCGGTATTCCATGATGTCGATTTCCCCGCACGCCGGCCATCCCACCTGGTCGATGTTGGCGCCGAGAAGCCAGAATGCGGGCCAGATGCCCTGCCCGAGCGGCAGCTTGATCCGGGCCTCGAAACGCCCGCGTGTCTGTTCGAAGAGATCCTTGGTCTTGATGCGGCCGGACGTGAAACCCTGCCCTGCGAATTCCTCCCGGCGGGCCGTGATAGCCAGGTTCCCCTCACCGTCCAGGTAGACGTTTTCCGCGCGGTCGGTGTCGTACTCGAGCTGGGTGTTGCCCCAATCGGTGCCAGTGTCAAACCGCCACTTTCCGGGATCGGGAAGCCGGCCGGCCGGACCGTCGAATTCATCCCGCCAGGTGAGTTCGTACTCCACGGGTTCTTCCTCGTTTTCGGTGCAGCCCGTCATGGTCACCAGGACCAATAGCACGGTGAAAAGGGTCCACCGTCTTCTCATGTTGCAGAATCCCGGGGGAAAGCCTTTTCAGGCATTGCGACGACAGGAAAGAGACGGGAGTCCCCGAGCGCGGTCTTCAGGACCAGGGTGGCGGCGCCGACGGCCACCGACTGAGGGCCGAGTTTGCTGGCCAGTATCCGGGCTGCCGCGACCGAGCTGACCAGAGTGCGGCTTTGGACCCTTTCGCGCAGGGGAGCGAGCACCAGTTCGCCGAGCCGGGCAAGGTCCCCGCCCAGGATCACCACCGCCGGATTCATGAGGTTCAACAGGCCGGCCACGGCGGTGCCCAGATTTGCGGCCGCCTCCCGGATCACCTGCAGGGCGAGTGGGTCTCCTTCCAGGGCCGCGTTTTCGATGTCGTGAACCGTGAATTTTTTTCCAGCCAGAGCGCTCTGGGGAAAATCGGCCGCCAGCTCGGCGGCGCGGGCCTCGAGAGCTCGCCCGCCGACCAGCGTGACCAGGCAGCCCCGCAGGCCGCAGATGCAGCGTTTTCCGTGGGGGTCGATGGCAATGTGGCCGATCTCACCGGCGACCCCGGTGGCGCCCCGGTAGATTTCCCCGCCGATGACGTGTCCGGAGCCGATACCGGTGGCCACCTTGATGTAGGCGAGGTTGTCGGTGTCCTTGCCCAACCCCCACCAGTGTTCGGCCAACGCGCCAAGATTGGCGTCGTTGTCCACCAGGAGGGGCACGCCGTATTGCTCGCTGAGTTCATCGAGCCCAAGCCGTTCTTCCCAGGCGGGCAGAACGACGGTCGAAAGGCGATCGGGATGGGAGGGATCCACCGGGCTGGGCACAGCGACGCCTATTCCGACCAGGGGCCGGCCGCCGGCCGCCGGGGCCTCGATGCAGTGCCGGCATAGTTCGGTGATGACTCGGCGGGTGCCCAGCGGATCGGAGCGCACGGGATGATCCCTGGTCACCCAGGCCAGCACCTTGCCGTGCAGGTCGGTCAGGGCGACAGCCACATGGGTGGCGCTCATCTCCACGCCGAGAATGACACATGCATCGTCCTGGAATTCGATGACGATGGGGCGGCGGCCGCCGCGGGAGGGGCCCTCGCCGACCTCGGCGATCAGCCCCATGGGCAGGATCTCGTTGACCACCTCGGACACCGTGGAGCGGGAAAGGCCCGCCCGGCGAGCTATTTCAGCGCGGGAAATCCGGCGCTCCTCCCAGATCAGCCTCAGCACCGCGTCAGCCAAGGGCCGCGGGCGATCGGGGTCGGTTCTCCGCAGGCCCTTCCAGGTCAAGTTGTCGTTTTGCATCCAGCCAACTCCCTCAAAAAACCGATCTCCGCGACCCGATACTATTTGTAGAAGTAGATGTTGTCCACCAGCACCAACTTGGCATCACTCGTACTGGGAACCAGCTGTCCAATATGAGCCCAGTCCCAGTCGCCGAGAGGCTGTAAATCCGCCAGCAGGATGTCCAGGGATATCCACGAGCCGGGGTTGAAGGCGGGCGTGGTGTCCGCGTTGAAGGTCAGTTCCCTACCATTGATGCCTCTGGTTAAATCGGGGGGGAATGAAACCAGCTTGACCTTGAAATTCGTTCCGGCGGGCGCATAGACGTCAAGGTGGAAGTGGGTCATTTCGTTGGCGTCGATCATCGGGTTCAGGAACTCGATGCCTGCCCAGGTGAGCGAGGAGTACATCTTGGTGTTGTCACCGGCGACCAAGTAGTCCTCGACCTGCGTTGGCTGCCCCCAGTCGGCGTTCCAGGTGTCCACATTGACGTCCTGGTAGACGTCACTGAACAATGAAATCACGTTTTCCGCGGGATGAGTGGGGGACGCGGCGGCCACGGCAGGCGGCAGATGCCCGGTCACGGTCACGCTGCCGAGGGCATCGACACCCTCCAGGGTGGCGGTGATGGTATCCCGGCCCACGCCCACGATTTCGATCGTCCCTTTTCGGGTCACGTTCGTCACGGAGGGATCGGTGGATTCGTAGTCGAAATAGCTTGGCGAATGGTCGACCCAGAAGACCTCCTCATCCACCTCGAAGCGGGTCCGGGTTCCTGTGAGGGTCACCGTGGCGCCGACAAAATACTGCTGGTCGGTGTTGGTGGTGGGCATTCTGGGTATAACATTGGTGATGTTGTCGAGCTTGGCGAACTTGATTTCATCGAACCAGATATCATAGCCGAGAACGTATGGGTCCTCCCAGCCCTCGGCGAAGGTGAACAGCCCTCTCTCGGAGATCAGCTTGGACGGCGCTGGAATGGGAATGACGACAGTCGTCCACTCGGGGGTCAGGGTAATGCTCGACCGGCCGGCCTCAAAAAGGGATGTTCCGGTGTTGTCGTTGCCGAAGCCGGCCACGTCCAGAATGATGCGGGCAATGGTGTCGGTTCGAGCCTTGAAGGTCAGTGCGTTGAAGTCGGCGAAATCCCGACTCTCCACCGCAGTCAAGACCCCTCCGGCATAGGCGCCCATAGCGGAACCGTTGGGAGGAACCGTGACCTTGATTGATAGTTTCCCGTTTGAGGCATAGAGGGAATCCACCTTCAAAGCATAGATATCAGTGCCTAGAAAGGCTTGAAAATAGGCGTCTTCACCGTAGAGGACGTTGATAGGATCGTATTTTTCGTCGAATACCATAGGATCGATCTTCGCTCGTGAGACCGAAAGATCAGTGAGGTTCCTATCACTGCATCCCGCGCTTGGGATCAGAAGGGATATCGCTGCAAGGGCGAACAGGTGGCGTCTGGCCTGCTTCACTTTGCGCCTCCATGTGTATTTCGAGGACCGGGCCCGGCTTCCCGTGATCTACATCGTAAGCAAAGCTTTGTACGGTAACCGATCAAAGTATGTCCCAGAGAGTCGATCCTGTCAAGGTAGGGAAGCGGTCGGTTACATCACAGCTGAAAGCTCCTGGTAAGGCCCAACGAGTTGATCTTGAAGACCTGTCGGTTGTGCAGTACGCTGTAGCCCACTTGCGAGCATCACTCCTTTGTCCGGACGGGAATCGATACATGACAAGAGCCTGCTGCTGCGTCCCTATCCTGGCCCTGGTTCTGACCCTCGGGCCAGTTGCGCCGGGGAGTGTCCTGGCCGGGGAAGATGTTCCGTCGGGCTACCAGGCGCCGGACACCGAGTTCCAGTGGGTCACGTCCGGCGGCTCCATCACCCAGATCGTTACCGGGCTGCGATATACCCACCACCACTGGTACGGCGAAGCGAGCATCGGCGGTCTGAGCGCCTTCGATAACCGGGAGAACGCGTTTTTCCTGGGCCTTGACCTGGGCCGTAGATTTCAGCTCATTCCCCGCCTTTTTCTGGGGGCCGACCTCGGCTACCGGCACGTCATTCCCGACGGCTCGGATGATCCGGCGATCAATACCGGCAAGTACTTCACCCTGGAAGGCCGCCTCAAGCTGGAAGTCGTCCTGGGCAAGCACATGAGCGTGTTTGTGGGCGCCGCCGCCACCAACATCTACCAGGGTTATTCGCTGGGGTCCGCTACCGTCGGCAAGGGGTCGGTCTTCTGGGGGGTGGGGTTGCTGTGATGCGCGCCATAACCCTGACCCTGCTTGTGATCGTCCTGGCCGCCGGGTCGTCGTTTGCCGCCCAGGCAGCCGCGCCCGACTCGCTGCAATCAGCCGCGCCCGACACGCTGCAACCACCGGCGCCCGAGGTCAACAATCGCCTGATGGCCGTGGATCTGACCCTGTTGACGGTGGGGGTCTGGTTGCCCAGCCGTCTCCTGGGCACCGAATGGGCCTACATCGGCTTCAACTCCATCAAGGAGAACATGAAGAGCGGCTTCGTGTGGGACCACGACGACTGGGCCATGAACCAGTGGGGCCATCCCCTGCACGGCGGCCAGTTCTTCAACGCGGCCCGCACCAACGGCTACGACTTCTGGGGCTCGATACCCATCACCATGGTCGGCAGCATGACCTGGGAACTGTTCATGGAGGCGGAGCCGCCGTCGATCAATGATCTGATCTCCACCACCGCCGGCGGCGTGTACATGGGCGAGACCGCCTACCGGCTGTCCTCCATGATCCTGGACAACACCGCCACCGGTTCGGAGCGGACGTTACGGGAGATCGGCGGCTTCCTGGTCAACCCCATCCGTGGGTTCAACCGCCTTGTTACCGGCCAATCCGGCAAGGTGGGCATGAATCCGGACGATCGGATGCCGTCGTATCTCGGCGGCCATCTCTCGGCGGGCACCAACCATGTCGCCGACGGCACCGACCTGGGCAACAGTATGCCGGCCTACCTGCTGAAAGGGAAATTCCTTTACGGCGATCCTTTCGAAGACCTCGCCGATCCCGATCCCTTCGATTACTTCACCCTCAGGGCCGCCCTGACCCTGCACGGCCGGTTCCCGTTTATCCACGAGGTCTCCGGCACGGGTCTGCTCTACGGCCGGAAATTCGATCACGGCCAGGACAATCGCAGTCTGTTCGGTGTTTTCCATGACTACGACTACTTCGATTCCCGGATCTATCAGTTCGGGGGGCAGAGTGTCGGCGGGGGCATAATCAGCCGCTTCAATTCCGAGTCCCCGCTGCAGATCCTGACCGGCGTCCAGTTGAACGCGGTGCTTCTGGGCGGTTCCAACGTGGGCTTCGAAACCGCCGAGGGCCGGCAGTACAATTACACCACCGGCGCCAAGTTCAAGATGTTCGGAATGCTTGACCACCGGAAATACGGCTCTTTTGCCATTCGTTACTGGATCTACTGGTTCCACACCCTGAGCGGTATCGACGGCGACGAATTCATACACTGGGCTCAGGCCTCCCTGAACCCCCGGATCTACAAGAAGTGGGGGCTGGGACTGGAATACACGTACTATCTGCGGAACTCATACTTCAACGACTATCCCGAGATGCATTTGAAGAACGTCGAACTGAGGACCTTCGTGTCCTATCGATTCTAGCAGGCTTTTTGCTTTCAGGAGGTTAGGCCTTGAGTCTACGCCGCATCGTTTCGCTGACTCTGTTTCTATCCATTGCCATGATGCTGACCACCAGCATCATCCTCTACATCGTTCCCCAGGGGCGGATAGCCTACTGGGGCGACTGGACGCTGGGGGGCCTGACCAAGACCCATTGGGGCAACCTGCACACCAACTCCGGCCTTCTGATGCTCATCGCGGGTTCCTTCCACATCTATTACAACTGGCGGCCGGTGACCAGCTACATGAAGAACAAGGCCCGGGCCTTCAGGCTCTTCACACCCAACTTCAACGCGGCCCTTGGCGTGGTGGCGGTCGTGGCGGCCCTGACCCTGCTCGAAGTTCCACCCCTGGTCTGGATCCAGGATCTGGGTGAGTTCATCAAGGATGACGCGGCGACGAAAATGGGGGAGCCGCCCTACGGCCACGCCGAGGAATCCGGGCTCCGGATTTTCCTGCGCAACGTCGGGCTGGACCAGGAGGTGGCCAAGGCCAATCTGGCGGCCGCGGGAATCGAGGCCAACGATCCCGAGGTGATCATCGCCGACCTGGCTCACGACAACGGCCTGTCGCCCCGGGCCCTGTTTGAAGTAATGAAAGGTCCCGAGGACCAGAGCCCCACGGGCCCGAAACCCATTCCGACATCGATGCCGATGGGCACGGGCAAGCTCACACTGGATGCCTTCTGTCAAACGTACAACCGCGATGTCGCCGGAGCGGTGAAGATCCTGGCGGGCGCCGGGGTGAAGGCTGATCCCGAGCATCTGCTGAAGGACATCGCCGCGGCCAACGAGATGGAAGCGCTGGATCTGCTCGATATCCTCCGTGAGGGATATGGCGAGAATCAGTAGCCGAAGCAGCACTTCCGATGAACGAAGCCGAACCAGACGATTTTTCAATCTGGCTGCCGTGATTTATCCGCTCATCGAGTGGAACCTGGCCCCTGCCTACCGCACAGCCCTGGAAAAACTGGATCTGGACCCCGACCTGGAGGTTCTGGACCTGGCCACCGGAACGGGCACCCTGGCCGCGGTTTTTTCTGAACGCGGCCATGCGGCGGCAGGAATCGATTTTTCGGCGAACCTGCTGAAAAGGGCGCGGAAGAAATTCCCTGCGGTGACTTTCAGGGAGATGGATCTCATCGAGCTGGACGGGATCCGGGACCGGTCCTGCGGAATAGTCTCGATGGGATATTTTCTCCACGGGGTCGACGCCGAGTTCCGGCACCAGGTGCTGGCGCAGGCGGCCCGGATCGCCTCGGATTACCTGGTCGTCTTCGACTACGGCAGGCCGGGGAATTTCCTGGTCCGCTTCATCGAGTGGGTGGAAGGCCCGCATTACCCCGGTTACCTGGCCGCGTCCCGGGAGTCGGAATTCCGGGCGGCGGGGCTGGAAATCGTGGCGGATTTCCCGACTTCGGATTTCGGTCAGGTCTGGGTCTGTCGACACGGGCCCTGAGCCGGCAGGTCCGGCCGCCTCGCGACGTCCCTGTCACGGCCCGTGTGGCGCCAGGTCCGGCAACTCCTCCTTGTCCCTTACATACCTGTCCAGCCAACGGCGGATCTCGCCGTAAGCCTCGGCGCGGAACTCCGACAACCCGTGGTCGGCTCCCTCGTACATGATGAACCGGTAGGGCCGGCGCAGTTCAAAAAGCGCCTCGGCCATGCGCAGCGACTCGGTGGGATGCACCCGCCAGTCCGCCGTGCCGTGCAGCAGGAGGATCGGGGTGGTGGCGCAGAGCCTTTCCGGCCATTCGATGGGGGAACGGGCGGACAGGGCCTCTTCCTTCACGTTCCAGTAGTCGGGAATCAGCTCGGCATAGACAAAGGTCTCCATGTCGGGGCGGTCTTCGATGGTGAACCGGCTGTCGGTGACTCCCGCCACGATGGCCGCCGCCAGCAGACGATCGGTTCCGGCCAGGGCGAGATACGTCATCAGGCCGCCGCGGCTGAATCCGATCATGCCGATCCGTGAAGCGTCGGCCTCCCGGTCCAGGGATTCCAGCAGGGGGATGAGATTCAGCACGTCGGCCACTTCGGCGCCCCCGAATTCCTCGATCCCCTCGCCGCCGGCGTTTCCCCGGTACTGGCTGGCGACCACCACGTAACCCCAGCTTGCGAACTTGGCCAGCCTGAGGGCGACCCTCAACGGCGAGTTGGCGCCGAACTCCCGGTTGCCGCCCCGGTTGTAGATGAGACAGGGATGCGGTCCGGGCGATTTCGGTGTGATGAGGTGGCCCGCGACCCGCAGGCCGTCGCTGATGTAGACGATCTCGTCGATGTCGACCAGGTCGAGGTAGGCGTTCTTTGCCAGGGGTGAACCGTCCGGGGCGAGAAGCTCCGCCGGGATCGTCATGGGCTGCCGGGCGACCAGCTGGCCGTCCTCAAGCGGCCGGGCCTCCAGCAGGTCGGCGCGGTTCAGCAAACGGCCGGCCAGCACCGTCTGGCGAACATCTTTCAGATTTCGGATATCGGCGCGGGGATCCGCACCGAGGACCACCAGGTCCGCACGCTTGCCTGCCGTGATCCCGCCGAGCTCCGTCCAGCCGAAAACCTCCGCCGGATTGCTGGTCGCCGTGGCCAGGGCCTGCCGCGGGGTGTGTCCCACCCCGACGAGAGCTTCGAGTTCGTGGTGCAGGGAGATGCCCGGCATGGTGCCCCATACGTCCGCCCCGCTGCCGGCGAGATACGTGCATCCCGCCGCGAAATAACCGGTGTCCAGGGCGATTTCGGCCATGGCGACGGTACGGTAGGCCTCGGCCTTGCCCGCGTCGTAGGTGTGCTCACCGGTGACAGGATCGGCCGGCCAGTGGATGTCGCGAGGGTCGAGTATGGCGGCGACGGGCTCCTGCCAGGGATTGGCGTGCCCGGGACGGTCCAGGTAACCGAGGCTGAGCGTGGGCAGGAGGGCGGTTCCGCCCGCAGCGATCGCGGCGCCGTAGGCGCGCACGGCGTCGAGATCGGCGGCCAGATCGGGCAGCATCTGGTAATAACGCCACTTGGCGCTGCCGAGATCGTCACTGAAGGGCTCGGCGTCGATGCCCTTGCGCAATTCATCGGGCGCCAGGCCCAGGGAGTAGCGGGTGGTGTGCACGAAGGTGTCCACGCCCATGCGGGCCGCGTCCACGTAACTAGTGCGGGCGAGTTCGCCGATCACAGGCATGCCCAACTGGTGGGCCCGCTCCACGACGGCCGGCATCTGGGTGGGATCGACCCGGTACATCACGAGCAGGACATCCGCCCCGCGTGCGTGTTCGGCCTCGACGGTGGTCAGAAGTTCGGGCAGGGTCGCGGCCTCGTAGCCAACTTCTCCCAGCAAACGAATGTCGGGCGAGGGATCGGAGTCCATGTCGAGCGGTCCCCGGCGCGTGCTTTCCACACCCACGATCGTGGTGACGCCCATGGCGAGATAGGCGTTGGCCTG
>CBDUYZ010000087.1:0-9204 GCA_965371575.1 uncultured bacterium | reverse complement strand
CACGGCCAATTCCCGCGGTGGGTCCAAACGGAGGGTCCCGGGTCGGCGGGACGAGCCGATTCGCAGACAATAATCTTCCTGGCCGGCCGGACGGGACCAGATGAGAACCAGGATCTCACCCAACCCTCCGGCGCCCCGACCGCGGGCCGTCATTTTCCGCCGGAAACCGGGTATTTTTGTACCCTCGGCCATCCGCAGAGCGAGAGGAGCCAGTTGATAGCGCCAGACATCATCGTCAACCGCCGGGAATGCCGCGAACCCCAAGATTTCCGGGCGGGGAATGACGCCCGGTCGCCGGGTTGGTCCGACTGACGACGCGAAGGAAAATTCAGGAGGGTGGTCCGGATAAATCCGCAAGGATGAGGTGACAAGCCCGGCCATCTGGGCCAAGCCCGCGGGAACCTGCCGCCACTCTTTGCCCCAAGCATTCAGGGTGCCGTTTCCATTGGGGCCCAGCACCAGTGTCCAGCCATCTCCGGACCGGGTCATAAGAGGTTCCAGGTCCGGAGCGACTCCTGTCCAGGGCTCGGTGGCAAGTTCTGCGTCTCCCTCGGCATCCCGCAGCACTTCGATCCGCAGTGACCCGTCATCACCCGCAATCCAGCACGCGGTTCCACTGGCATGCTGGGCAAAAGCGGAAGCCGACCAGTTCGTGGAAGTGAGGAAGGTGTGGCCCGCAGGCGGTTCCTCCGCCAGGGCCCCGGAAAGCAGTGACAGCTCCAGCGCCAAGATGGGCAGCAGGACCCGGAAGACCGAATACCGGCAGGTAGGCGATGCATCCGCAAAAAACCGCAAGGCTGCTACTCCTTATCCGCCTGGGAGTTTTCCATGTCGGTGATCAGGCCGCCGATCCTTTCGGAATCACCGCCCAGCCCCTGGGCGCGCCGCAGGACGTCCAGAGCTTCGGCTTTCTGGCCCAGTTCGCTGAGGACCACCCCCAGGTGCTCCAGGATCACCGGATCATCAGGAAGGACGTTGACTGCCTGGATGAGAAAATCAAAGGCCTCCTCGAATCTGCCGTTACGATACATGACCCAGGCCAGGGAATCCAGATAGGCGCCGTTGCCGGGGTCGGCGGCCAGGGCTTCCCGGACCAGTCCTTCGGCCAAATCCAGGTCCAGGCTTTTCTCCGCCAGGAAATAGCCGAGGGAATTGGCGACTTCGGGGTCGTCCGGGTATTCCCGCCGCAGAAGTTCGAGCACTAATCTGGCCTCGGCGACCTCTCCCCCTTCATCATGGCAAATGCTCTGCTGGATAAGTGCATTCAGATGGAGGTCCGGATCTTCGGCAGCCAACCTGAATCGGTAGGCCGCTCGTTCCAGGTCCTTGATGACGCGAAAGGCGTAACCCAGCATCATTTGTCCCTCGTGGTCCTTCTCGGGGACCAGAGAGGCGGCGGTCATGGCATGCAGTTTGAACTCCTCGATAATTATCAGCTGGGCCGTATCGGGAGTGGTTGCCCTCAAGTCACTTTCCCAGGCCATGAGCATCGCCCGGATAATTCCCAGTCGGATTTCCGGATCATAGGGATCCAGCTCGATGGCTCGACTGTAATGGGGAATGGCTTTTTCCCAATCCCCATGCCCCTCTTCCACCTTGCCGCGCAGATACCACCCGCGGCCCGATGCGGGCCACTGGTTATTGATCCGTTCCACCAGCTCCACTCCATCCTTTTCGCGCCCGGTGGCGAGCAACAGCCGGCCCAACCAAAGACTCGGGGTCAGACCGAGCTCTCCCCGGTCCGAAAAGGGCTTAAGGATGTCGAGGGCCAGATCGATCTGGTTGTGCTGCGCATAATAGTCGGCCAATTCCACGGAAAAAGAGTCGCGCGGCAGGCCGGTGTAAGGCGGTTTCCCGGGAATATCGTCCAGCTGTGAGAAATCGCCCGGGTCTGCCGGATCCGCAGGCTCCGGCAACTCAACGAAATGACGGTCGGCATCCCCGGCGACAATGATAGCTTCGGTGTGCAGGGAAAGGGCAGCCAGAGATCTGATCTTCACCAACCAGAGCAACGGTTCATCGGGAAAGTCGGCCAGGGCTTCATCCATAAGCCCGGGTATCGCCTCTACCTCGTCGTTTTGCCGCATGATCCTGGCCATCTCGAGATAGATATCCCTGCCGCGGTCCGGATAAAGATGCAGACCGTCACGCAACACGTCCAACGCTTGACCGGTCTTGCCCGTGGCAACGAGAATGGAAGCCTCGGCGCCCAACACTTCGACTGTAGTGCTGCCCTGCCGGCGGATCTCCCGGAGATCGGCCAGTGCCCTGTCACTGTGGCCGGCGGAAAGATTCAGGACTGAACGCCTCAAACGGAAGGACTGGGAGTCCGGCCAAGCTGCAACCAGGGAATCCATCACATTAATGGCATCCCGCAGAAAGCCCTCGCTGGCCAGAGCTTGCTGGAAATCCATGGCGATGAGAACGACGTGCGGATAAGCCCGGTAGGCCATGTGAAGATAGGGCAGGGCCTTTCCCGTATTGCCTTCGACCAGCAACTGGTGGCCGACGATCCAACCCGAGGCCACCCCGGGGTGTATATCCGCGTCCTCCACAATGGCAGCGCCGTCATCCTGGCCCAGCGCGACCGGAATCCCCAGGCAGTGGTTTCTACCTGGCAGTAACCACGGCAGGCCGGCTGCGACCAGCAGGATCAGCAGCATTCGTGTGAGGGGATTCGGCACCGGGGCTCCTTGGTCAGGGTCATCTACTGTTCAGGAATACCATGATCCCGGTCCGGTTGTTCCGGATCACTTGCCAAGGTTTCGAGAGCCTCCCGGGCCGCGTTCTGTTCCGCGGTCTTCTTGTTGCGCCCCTCCCCCGTGCCAAGGGTCCGGTCATTGAACGTGACGACCACCTTGAAGAGCCGGTCGTGATCCGGTCCTAGAACCTCCAGGACCCTGTAGCGGGGCGGGCTTTTATGACGAGCCTGAATGAGTTCCTGCAGGCGGCTCTTGAAATTGCGCAGGGACCGCTGGGCGAGAACGCTTTCACTGCCTGCCAGGACGAGTCGTTGGATGACGCCCCGCGCGGCGCCCAGACCGCCGTCGAGATAAACCGCACCGATCAGGGCCTCCATGGTATCGGCCAGAATGGAAGACCTTTGCCGGCCGCCCGTGGCCGCCTCGCTGCGGCTCATCCGGATGTGTACGCCCAGATCGAATTGCCCGGCCACTTCGCACAGACGGACGCCGCACACGAGCAGGGCCTTCATCTTGGTCAGATCGCCCTCGGACCGATTGGGAAATTTCTGATAGAGTTCCTCGTTGACGACCAGGCCTAGAACCGCGTCGCCCAGGAATTCGAGCCTTTCATTGGACTGGTCCCTGTCCTGCCCGGTGACGTGGATGTGGGAGCGGTGCAAAAGGGCGTTCTTCAAAAGGAATTTGTCCCGGAATGTGTAACCCAATTTCGATTCCAGCGTCCGGCAACTCTCCTCTATGAGCTCGTCTTCGCACACGGTCGGGGGCCGGTCGGACGAGGAGGTTCCACCGGTCAATCTGGCAAGTACATGCTGAAGTGAATCTTTCAGCCCCATCTGTTACCGCCGGACTCGAAAACAGAGTGACACGTTGTGTCCTCCAAAACCGAAGGAATTGGACAGGGCATATTCCATGTCCTGTTCGATGGCATGGTTGGCACAGTAATCGAGGTCACAATCCGGGTCCGGGTTGACAAGATTGATGGTCGGCGGAATCACTCCCCGATTCAAGGCCAGGGTAGTGATAACGGCCTCGACGCCGCCGGCGGCTCCCAGCAGATGGCCGATCATGGATTTCGTAGAACTGATCTTCAAATCGGCGGCATGGTCCCCGAACACCTGCTTGATGGCGCCGGTCTCCACCTTGTCGTTGAAGAAGGTCGATGTGCCGTGGGCATTGATGTAACCCACTTGCCCGGGATCGATCCCCGCGGTTCGCAGGGCCTGCGTCATGGCCCCTACCGCGCCCCTGCCCTCGGTGTCGGGCTGGGTCATATGGTAGGCGTCGCCGGTCATCCCGTAGCCACATACCTCTCCCAGGATAGCGGCGCCACGATCCTGAGCGTGCTCCTCGGATTCAAGTACCAACACGCCGGCACCTTCACCCAGCACGAAGCCGTCGCGGTCCAGGTCGAAGGGGCGACTCGCCTTGGCGGGATCGTCGTTCCGTGTGGAAATGGCCTTCATGTTTCCAAAGCCGGACAGGGCCATGTTGCAGATGGCGGCTTCGGCGCCGCCGGTGATCATGACGTCGGCATGGCCCAGAATAATCTGATCATATGCCGACCCGATGGCGTGCCCACCGGAAGCGCAAGCGCTGACCGTGCAGAAGTTTGCGCCGCGGAAGCCGTACCTGATGGAAACCAGGCCGGCCGCCATGTCCCCGATCATCATGGGAATGAACAGGGGAGAAACGGAGCGAGGACCGCGCTTCATGAAACGACTGTGCTGCTTCTCGAAAGTAAGCATTCCACCGATGCCTGACCCGATGATGACCCCGGCCCGGAATGGATCGGCCACTTCGGTGATGCCGGCATGCTCCACGGCCTCGACCGCAGCAGCCATCGCCAGTTGAACGAAGCGGTCGGCCTTGCGGGCTTCCTTCGGATCCATGCATGCGTGGGGGTCGAAATCCTTGATCTGGGCGGCGAACTTGGTTTTGAAGCCCTCCGTGTCCATGCCCTCAATGTTGGACACGCCGTTTGTGCCGGCTATGAGGGCCTTCCAACTGGATTCCCTGTCCATACCGACGGCATTCAACATCCCCATACCGGTAATAACGACTTTGCACGGGGCCAAGGCTCCACCTCCAGGATTCACTGGCCGGCTTCCCAGTCAAACCAGTGTCATAATTATATACCCGGCTCCACCACGCCGAACGGATGGAACCGGGCAACCTGTGCCGGGACGGACACAAAGTCCCCGGCCCGGATTGGAATTTCGGTCAGTCGAGTTGCGACTCCAGATAGTCGATCGCATCCTGGACCGTACGCAGTTTTTCCTGATCCTCTTCCGGGATCGAGATGTTGAATTCTTCTTCCAGATCCATCACCAACTCAACCGTATCGAGGGAATCGGCACCCAAGTCTTCGGTAAACGAGGCTTCGGGTGTGATCTGTTCGGGGTTGACGGATAGTTTCCTCTGAATGATCTCGTACACCTGTTCCTGAATCGACGCCATGTCCGTTGTCCTCCTGGGAACAATTTGGGTTGTTACATAATCATGCCGCCGTCGACCACCAGGGTTTGCCCGGTGATATACGCGGCTTCCGAAGACAGCAGGAACTTTACCACGCCGGCCACATCCTTGCCCTCGCCCATGCGGTTGAGGGGGATCTGGCTGAGCATGTCCGCCTTTACCTTGTCAGACAGGTTGGCGGTCATATCGGTGGCGATGAAGCCGGGTGCGATAGCATTGGCTGTCACACTGCGGCCGCCCAGTTCCTTGGCCACCGATTTGGTCAGGGCTATAACGCCGGCCTTACTGGCGGCGTAATTGGCCTGCCCGGCATTGCCGGACAAACCGATAACCGATGCGATGTTCACGATACGCCCTTCACGCTGGCGCATCATAATAGGGGCCACAGCCCTTGTAAAGTTAAAGGTGCCGTTCAGATTGACGTCCAGCACGAATTTCCAGTTCTCTTCGGACATGCGGACAAACAGGCCGTCGCGGGTCACGCCGGCATTGTTGACCACGCCGTATATATTGCCGAAGTCGCCGTTCACCTTGACGACCAAATCGTTGACGGCTTCGAAATCACGCACATCGCAGCCGACACCGCTAAATTTACCCGATCCCTCGAGTCCGGCCACCGAAGCCTTGACCGCTTCTTCGTCGACATCCACCACAACCAGGTCGTAACCCTGGGTTGCCAGCTGCTGGGCGATATTCAGACCAATTCCCCGGCCTCCGCCGGTCACGATGACACATTTGCCGTCCATATCGAACTCCTTCAGACACGGCCGCTGCTGGTGGCCACCAGGTCCAGAACTGCGTCCAGGTCCGAGGCGGTTCCCACGGGCACGAATTTGGTATCAGGGAATGCACGTCGAGCCAGGCTGGTCAGAACCTTGCCGGGGCCCACCTCCAGAATGACTCTAGGCGCCTCATCGTTCGGGCCGGCGATGACGCCCATGATGTCGTGCCACAGAACCGGAGAGGTTAGCTGGCGGGCGAATCCGGCCCTGAGACCATCTCCACCGGTTACCGGTTTGGCCGTAACGTTGGCGATCAGAGGCACCTCGGCATCGCTGACCTCGATATCAGCCAGATAGTCGCTGAACGCTCGTCCGGCGCCTGCCAGCAACGGTGAATGGAAGGCACCACTCACATTCAGGGGAATGACACGCTTGGCGCCGGCCGCTTTGAGCGCTTCACAGGCGGCGGCCACGGCAGCGACCTCGCCGCTGATGGCCAGCTGGCTGGCGGAGTTGTGATTTGCCAGCACGACGACACCGCCTTCGGCCGAGATCTGCTGACAGATTTCGGTGACCTTATCTCCCGACAAGCCCATAACCGCAGCCATGGTGCCGGGAACTTCCTGGCCGGCGGCGAACATCAGTTCTCCGCGCTTGCGAACGATGCGCAAACCGTCAGCCGGGCTCAGCGCATTGGCGGCCACGGCCGCCGAAAACTCGCCCAGGGAATGGCCGGCCACCAGCGAGGGGGCGATGCCGAGGTTCCGCAGGGCCAGGCTGACAGCAACCGAATGGGCCAGAATGGCGGGCTGGGCGTTACGGGTTTCGGTCAGGACCTCCCCGGGCCCTTCGAACATGATACCGGTCAGGTCCTCGCCCAGGACTGTGTTGACCTCATTCAGGAATTCCGCGGCCGGGCCCCGTCCTTCCGCCAGGTCCCTGGCCATACCCACGCTTTGTGAAGCCTGGCCGGGAAAGATCATGGGCAACCTGTGCAGGATATCGGTCATGAGGCTCCTCGCACCGGCAACGCCGGCAAAAATTCAACCTGTGAAACAATTCAGGATTGAGCAGTGGCCAGCTTGGCCGGCAGATCGTTCCGGACCTGGGCCCAGGCCTCCTTGACGGCGTTGGTGATGGCCCGGGCCGAACTGCGCCCATGGGCGATGACACTGACCCCCGCTACGCCCAGCAGCATGGCGCCTCCCTTGGTCTCGTAGGAAAAGTTCTTCTCCAGGAAACGCAGAATCGGGCCGAAAGCTGCCTTTTCTTCCGCGGACAGATCCGGACGCTGGCTCAGCGCCCACATGAAGCGGGCAAATCCCTCGACCATCTTGAGGGTATTGTTGCCCGTGTACCCATCTGTGATGACCACGTCGCAGGGCCCCAGCATGAGTTGGTTGCCCTCCACGTTGCCCACGAAATTCAGTCCGCTTTGCTCGAGGAGCTGGAAGGCCTCGACATTCAGATCGGTACCCTTCTTGGGCTCGCCGCCGATATTGAGCTGACCGATTGCGGGTTCGGCCAGACCCATCATTTCCCGGGCGAATACCTGGCCCATCCGGGCGAAGGAAAGCAGATGGTCAGCTGTGCACTGCACGTTGGCTCCTGCATCGAGCAGGAGGAGCTGCCCCTTGACGGTCGGAATCACGGTGCCAATGGCGGGACGATCCACCCCGGCAATGCGACCGAGAATGATCAGGCTGGCGGCAACCATGGCGCCGGTCGAACCGGCGGAAACGACCGCCTGGACCCGATCCGACTTGTGGTCGGTCATGGCGCGTACGATGGGACTGTCCTTCTTGGCCCGTATGGCCGAAGCAGGAGAGTCTCCCATCTCGATGTCCTGGGTACAGTGAATGACGGTGACAGGTAATTCGGCCGAACCGTGCTTCGCCAATTCGGCTTCGACGGCGCTCTGGTCACCGTAGAGATGGAGGTCGAAGGGGAAATCAGGGGGCAGTGCGGCCAGAGCACCGGGAACAATCACTTCCGGGCCGTGGTCGCCACCCATGGCATCAACAGCTATGACGGGTCTTGCCCTGTTCGTCACGCCGACCTCCCTGCCCTAGCAGGCTGTTGACAAAGTCTGCTAGGACTCCACAACGAGAACTTCGCGCTCACCGTAGTAGCCACACGCCCGACAGACACGGTGAGGCAGACGCGCCGCACCGCAATGCGGACACTTATTCGGATCCGGTTTGGCGAGGTGCCAGTTGGCTCGGCGCTTGCCCTTACGGGACTGGGACGTTTTTTTCTTGGGAACCGCCATTATTTCTTCCTCCAGGAATCCGGCCGTATTCGGACCGTCAAGGGAGCCCTTCCCATCTGGGATCAATCTCGTTTTCGCTGCAATCACAGGTGCCCTGGTTGCGGTCTATGCCGCACTCGGGACACAATCCCTTGCAGTCGGGTCTGCATAAATAGGCCAGTGGATAGGACAGAACCGAGCATTGACGCAAGGCCTCGTGCAGATCCACTTCCCCGGCAGGCTGCAGGATCAGAAGGGTTTCCCCCTCGGTTTCACCGGAATCGACATCCCTCAGGACCATTACATCCACTGGAACATCCCAGTGAATCGAGACTTCCTCCAGACAGCGGCCGCATTCCGCCCGGCCTGCGGCCTGCAGAGTACCGTTCAACAGGACCCGGTTGTCCAGATTCTGCACCACCAGGGTTCCGTCCAGTTGGGCGATGGAATCCCGACCGGCGGGCACACCCAGCTTCAGGGTACCGCAGATGGTGAGTTCCGAGCGCCCGGTTTCCTGCCTGTCGAGATCCAGTTTCATCCCAAACCTGCTTTATTCTGCTCGTTGCACTCCTAGCAGGCTAAGCCAAGTTTAAATCAAGCGCCCCACCTTAATAGGAGCCTTCTGCAGTGTCAAGTCGACCGCCTCGGAAAGAGACCGCTCTACCCGAAAATCAGGCCCAGCTCACGGGCCGCGTCATCCGCGTTGGCCGAGGCGTGTACCGCGTTGTTCTGGAGCGAAGCGCCGAAAAGATCGCGGATCGTGCCGGTGGCGGCTTCGGTGGGATTGGTCGCACCGATCAGCTCACGCAGGGCGGCCACGGCGTTTTCCCGCTCCAGGCGAATGGCGACCACGGGACCGCTGTGGATGTAATCGCACAGGTCTCCGTAAAAAGGGCGTTCCCTGTGCTCTCCGTAGAAATCCTCGACCAGGGAGCGGTCCAGACGGCGCATATGGAGCCCGGTGACGCGGAACCCCGCCGCATTGACGATTGACAGGATAGCACCGATTTTCTGGTCATCTGCGGCAACGATTTCCGGTTTGATCATGAAA
>CBDUYZ010000086.1:0-9233 GCA_965371575.1 uncultured bacterium | reverse complement strand
ATAAAAGATGCGGCCCGGCCGTCATGACCGGGCCATTTTTCTTTCCTGCAATACCCACCTAGATGACCAGATGCAGGTAGGTCCTGATCTCCCACTCCCGACCCTCGGGAAGATCCTCGGGGTATAGTTCATCCAATTCCGGCACTGGTATGCCTTCGGGCTGATACCGGTTGGAGTACCTGTCCAGGGTCCGGTAGGTGCCCCTGACGCCCAACCGGGTATGGGGCAGCCCGAACCACTGGGGCCTGCCCAGGGTGAAGGAAATGTCGGCCATCAACTGCAGGGGGAAGGTCAGGTTGTGGTCGTGGTGGTAATCGTAGGGACCGAAGTCGTTGACCTTCACGTGGCCGGCCAGGGCCAACGAGGGCCAGGCGATCCGGCTGTCCAGGCCGAAGCGGTTGATCAGGCGCTCGTTGTCGCCGTTGGGCTCGGCTTTTCCAAAGTAGATGTGACTGATCATACGCGTGCTCAGGCCGAAGCGGTTGACCACCCTGCAGCGCACCTCCCACAGATCGCGCGAAGGAGTGGCGCCAGGGAAGGCGTACAAGTTGTTGGTGTCGGAGATGAACAGACCCGCGTCGGCAGTGGTGTGATGGCGCTTGTAGATGAAACCCACGCTGGCAGCCAGGTTGGCATCCTCCCGGACATCGCTGTCCCAGTTCCACATCCAGGTGGCGGGGGTCGGGTCGTAGGTCAGCATGAGTTCGCCGGCGGTGGTCTCACGGTTGTAGCGCACGGCGAAGGCGTCATCCAGAACGTTGCGGGGACGGCCGGCGGTGCCGGCCAACTGGTCCGAATGCGGCATGGGTCCCACGATCGGTTTTTGCCACAGGAAATTGGGCCCGACCTGCCACTTGCCCATGCTGTAAGCTACACCTGTGACCCCGTTGATCTGGTTACCCGAACCGCTGTCCTTCAGTCCCCAGCCGGTAAACGTGGGGATGGCTGTCGGGCCACCGTCGGCCACCAACCCCATGTAGGCGCCTTGGCCGTACCAGTTCCAGCGTCCCTTCTGATAAGTCAACTTGCCCTTGAAGCCAAGGGTGTCCTCGGGCTTGATTGTGTCCTCCCGGATATCCTCGGGGTTATAGGAACCGTCGGGATTGCCGGCATCGTCACTTACCAGCTGGAAGGTCTCTCCCTCCCGGGGCTGCCCGGACCAGATGGCCCCGCCCTCGAAGTCGAAGGGACCCAGGCGGGTCTGCATCTGCAGGGAGGCTTTGCGTGTGGATCGGATCGGGATGGCTAAACTGCTGGTCAATGTCGTCTGCTGGGCAAAATCCTCCTGGAACATGCCGGTCCAACTCATCCCGCCGAGGGAACGCTGGTATTTGACGAAGACCGCGGGGTTGGCGCCCCACCAGAGTTGGGGGCCGAAGGCCACCTTCAGGCCCTGGAGGGATTTCTTGCCCGCGACTTCGAAGCCCAGCGGAGCCTCGCCGTTGTAGATGTCTATGTTTTCCCCGTAATAGGCGTCCCGGTACAGGCCGAAGAAGTCACCCTCGTACTGCCAGTGCAGATGGCCGGTGCGGTAGAAGGCATCCAGGTTGAACCACCGGTCGTCCCACGTAACGGACGCCTGGTAGATCTTCACCCTTTCCAGGGATTCGAGTTCGACCAGATCGCCGTTGTTGTCCTCGATCGTGCGGGACCGGCCGCGATTCTCGTAAAAGATCTCGTCGATGGGATTCTTCGGCACGCGCCCCAAGATGTTCAAGGACACCCTGCCGATGATGCCGTCATTAGGCTTGGCCTCGATGTCGGCAAAGAACGATTGGCCGTGATCGAAGCCGAGGAAAGAAGGATAGGATTCCTGGGGCTCCTCGATGGGCGGCGTGCTGATGTTCTCGCCGCCGGTGCTGTAGGTTTCGAACTCCATCCGCAAACTCGACACCCGCACCTTGTTCAAAACGTCGGTCTGCAGACTGGACGCGTCGCCGCGGGCTTCGAGCACCGCGCCCATCGGTTCGATGTTTCCAAAGTGTTCCCGGATCGCGTCGATGTCGGTGGTCGGAGCGTAGGCATCGAGCTTGAAGGCGTCGCGCAAGGCATAGTAGGCCGCGCGCGGATAGACGTCATAAAGTCCGCGAGGATCGGAGTATCCCTTGGCGGTGATGCCCCACCACTCCTCGTTCATGTTGTTGTCGCCTTCACGGAAATCTTCGGGATAACCGCCGTTCGGCCAGGAGGCGTTGGTGTCATGAATACTCAGGTTGGCGTCCTGCTTGTATTTCCACCAGCCGTCGCTCCACTGGAAGATCAGCCCACCGATGGCATTGCCCACACGACCCTTGCCCGCGGATTGTTCGTAGATCTCCCGCCACTGGCCCAGCAGATAAAAAGCCTGGGTCGCCTGGTCTTCCTTCATGGTGACGGCGTTGAAGGCGTCGGCGCCGAACTCGGTGAACATGATCGGGATGCCCAGTTTTCGGTCGACGACCTCGTAGAGATCCCGCGCCGAAATGCCGCGGTACACGTTGGAGCCGAACACGTCCAGGCCCTGGCATTCCTCGGCGATGATGTCGATGTACTGCAGGTCGCCGTTGGCCATGGCCACCGGCCGGCCGGGATCACTTGCCTTGATCTCGCGGATGATCTCCCCGAACAGCGAGTAGAGATGGCGCGCCCGCGCGGCATTGCGTTCGCCTGCGGGCAAGGCCTCGATCTCGAACGAGGACCAGGACAGCCCGTAGTTGTTCTCGTTGCCCAGCAGCCACATCAAAACACCCGGCGTGTCCTTGAACTCGGCCACCAGGGCCCGCATTTCCGCCTTCAGCGTTTCCCGCACCTTCGGATCACTGTAGTCCGTATTGGGCAGCCACACCCCGTCGAGGGTCAGTCCGTAACGCCCGATCGTATGGTTCAACACCGTGTAGATCCCGTAATTCTCGTAGACGTATTTGACCCACCGCGGGGGCATGCCCACGTAATGCCGGATGGTGTTGACCCCCATGGCCTTGAGCAGGGACATCTCCTTGGCCAGGGCGGCTTCTATGATGTCGTCCGACTTGTTCCAAAGGCTGTAGGTGTAGTTCTGGCCGATGGGCATGTAGCCCCAGTTCATCCCCAGGACCATGAAATCCCGGCCGTCGACCTGAAGGCGCGAACCACTCTCGTCGGTGACGACTTCGATTTCAGGCATGCCGGCACTTTCGGTCTGGGCCGCTGCGACGACCGGGAGCAATACCAGGAGCAGAAAGCTGGCCCGGGCGAGCCGGGCGAAGTGACGGAGGCAGCCGTTAGCGATCGATGACACGGGACTCTCCTTGGGTTGGTGGGGTAAGGGCATCGTCGACGACGTTGGCGCCCACGACGTCACGATACCAGAAGGCGCTGTCCTTGGGGATGCGTTCCTGGGTTTCAAAGTCGACCCCGAAGAGGCCGAATCGCTTTGTGAAACCAAAGCCCCATTCGAAATTGTCCATCAGGGACCAGTTGAAATATCCTTCCAGGGGCACGCCGGCGGCGATGGCTCGCCGGGCGGCCAGCAGGTGCTCGCGCAGATAGGTGATTCTCTTCGGATCGGCGATGCGGCCCTTCGCGTCGACCGGGTAGTCGTAGGCCGCCCCGTTTTCGGCGATATAGATCTTCCGGGGCTGATAATCGCGATGGACCCTCATCAGGCCATCGTACAGCCCCTCGGGATAGACTTCCCACCCCATGTCGGTGAGTTCGTCAGGCGGCACCGTTTTGGCGTCCACGGGACGGCCATCCGGACCGGCCTTCATGATGGCGCGGCTGTAGTAGTTGAAGCCCAGAAAATCGAGCGGCGTGGAAATGGCCGCAAGGTCGCCGTCCTGTACGAACGGCAGGACGGGCCCCTCCAGGTGGCCCGCGGCCACCCGGTCGGCGATTGCGTCGGCGGGGTATGACCCGCGAAAGACCGGATCGAGATACCAACGGTTGAAGAATCCATCGAACCACCGGGCGGCGTCCCGGTCGGCCTCGCTGTCTGAAGCCGGATATGCCGGGCAGTTGATCAGCACGATCCCCACCTCGGCCCCGGACACTTCATTCCGGACGGCCTCGGTCGCCCAGCCGTGTGACAGCAGGAGATGGTGGGCGGCGCGCAGGGCCTCGGCGGGGTCGAGGTGGCCGGGCGCGTGATGCCCCTGTTCGTGGCCGAGCGTGGCGACGCACCAGGGTTCGTTGTGCGTCACCCAGTGGCTGACCCGGTCGCCCAGGCGCCGCGTGACGGCCGCGGAATACTCGACGAAGGCCCCCGCTGTATCGCGATTGCCCCATCCTCCCTGATCCTGCAGCACTTGCGGCAGATCCCAGTGATAAAGGGTAGGGAAGGGCTGTATGCCGGCCTCCAGCAAACCGTCCACCAGAGCGTCGTAGAAATCGAGACCCGCTCTGCTTACCGCCCCGCACCCGGCCGGCAGAACACGCGGCCAGGCGATGGAAAAACGGTAGGCTCCGAGGCCGAGCCACTTCATGAGACCGATATCTTCGCGCCAACGGTGATAGTGATCGCAGGCGAAGTCAGGGTTGGAGCCGTCTTCGATTTTCCCGGGGATTGAGGCGAATCGGTCCCAGATCGATTCTCCCCGGCCGCCTTCATGGCGACCGCCCTCTATCTGCTGGGCAGATGTGGCGGCGCCCCAGATAAAGCCGTCGGGAAAGCTGTGGTGGGCCATCGTGCATCAACTCCCGGAAAGTATCGTTACCCTGGGACAGCGAGGTGCATATTCGATGGACAAACCATCCACTTCAAGGAATAGAGTATTTGATTGTGTCTGTTTGGTTTGCAAATCACCGTCTATTTTTTTAAAAAAAACTTTGTTCGGAGTCCGAACATAGTGTATGATAGATATAGTCCTGTCAAGAGTTCTCTCGGCATTTGGAACCACTGAATTGGAAGGTCCTGAATCCGGCAATTGGTTCCCTGCTCAATAAATGAAGCCTATTGGCCGGTCAGGAAGTAGAAAGAAGACAAGAGCGATCAAAAGACAACCGGATCAATCCGTAGGCTATATCCCTTGAATGTGAACATGATGGAGCCTTGACCGGCTCCCGGCAGGAGGTTATTGGATGAACTCTCAGCGATCCCGATTCATGCCGATCCTGGCCGCTGTGCTGATCTGCCTGATTCCCGTGGCAGGTCACGCACTGGAGCCCTTCAGCCAGGACTTCGAAGGTCTGTCCCAACAGCAATCCACCGCGCTGGGCAATGACGGTTGGTGGGTCTATGGAAACGTCTCCGACCCGGATGGGACCTACCTCTATGGATACGGTCCCGAACCGGCCCCCAACGACGGCCGCGCCTTCTGCCAGATCGTCCTCGATGAAGGCGGACTGGACCAGGGCCTCCAGCAGCTGGTCGTCTTCAGCGACTACGAGAACCTCGACCATGAACTCGGCAACATCATCGAGTCCAACGTCTTCCAGGAGCAGGTGGTCGGGCCTGGGGACGTCGGCCAAACGTGGGCCTTCGACTTCCAGGCCAAGATGGGCCTCCTGGCTGGAAGCTCGACCGCGCTGGCGTTCATCAAGACGCTGGATCCCGGTGCCGGTTACGTTCTGACCAACTTCCTCACCGTGGACATGACGTCTATTCCCATCACCTGGTTCAGCTACTCGCTGTCGATCGCGATTGACCCGAGCCTGGAAGGCCAGATCCTGCAGTTCGGCTTCCTGAACACGGCGGCGGACTACGAGCCATCAGGGATTTTCTACGACAATGTCAACTTCTACGAGAAAGACCTGTCTGACGTCCCCGGCGGTTCCGCGGCCATCGGCGCGAAGCTGGGTCAGAACTATCCGAATCCATTCAATCCCAGGACCCGGATCGAATTCGCCCTGGATCGACGTGGAATCGTCGATGTCTCGGTATTCGACCTGGCGGGCCGCAGGATCGCCGCCCTGTTTCACGGAGAGCTGGGTACGGGTGAACACCATGTGGTCTGGGATGGGCGTACCGTCAGCGGCGCCCCCGCTCCGGCCGGCCAGTACAGGTATGTACTGAAGACCGAGACCGAACAAGTGTCCCGCGGCATGATCCTACTGAAGTAGAACATTTTTTTTCTCCGGGGACCGACGGCCAGTGCCTTGTCCCGGGAAGGACCACCCATGGAAGGTAGGCCTGCACCCGCTCCACTTCCCTCCCTGGTCGAGGGACTGCCTGCGTACCCCGTCGGTGGGTTCGTAGTTCTGGACGGGGAGGAACACTACCGGATCTCCTCCTACCATCGTATGGCCCCTTTCCTGGTGAGCCTCGCGAGCGACACCGATCTGTGGATGTTCGTGACGTCCGGGGGCGGACTCACGGCCGGACGGGTCGATGCTGATGGCAGCCTGTTTCCCTACCTGACGGTGGACAAACTCCACGACGCCCATCACCATACGGGGCCCCTGACCCTGATTCATGTCGAGCAGGGGAACAACGCGTCCATCCTGTGGGAACCCTTTTCCGAGGCGGCCGCCGAAAGCCCGGTGATCGAGCGGAACCTTTACAAGAACATCATCGGCAGCCGCCTCGTCTTCGAGGAAATCAACCACGACCTCGGTCTCGCCTTTCGCTATTGCTGGTCCGGTTGCGATGAATTCGGCTGGGTGCGGTCGTCGACCCTGGAAAACCGGGGCGCATCCCCAGTCCATGCCGCCCTGTTGGACGGCCTGAGAAACGTTTTGCCCTACGGCGCTCCTCTGTCCCTCTATCAACAGTCGAGCAACCTCGTCGACGCCTACAAGAAGACGGAAGTGGATCCGGAGACCGGACTCGGCATTTTTTCTCTCACAGCCGGGATCACCGACCGGGCGGAAGCCCTGGAGGTTCTCCAGGCCAACACGGTTTGGTGCTGCGGCCTGGAAGATTTCCGGGTACACCTCTCACTCAAGGCCGTGGCCGCCTTCAGGTACGGACGAGTCGTTTTCGAAGAAACCGTCCTGAATGGAACCCGGGGCAATTACCTGGTGAGCTGCAGTCTCGCCCTGGAGCCCGGAGAATCGTCGCAATGGCATATAGTCGGCGACGCAGGCCGGGATCATGTCCAGATCGCCGAGCTGCGCCATCGTATTCTCCCCGGGAAAAACCCTGCTGACATGATCAGGGAGGGTCTCGAGTCGGCCGGGGAAAACCTCCTGCGAAACGTGGGCAGCGCTGACGGCCTTCAGTTGTCGGGCCAGCCCGCATCCTGGAGTCATCACTTCGCGAACGTTCTGTTCAACAACATGCGCGGAGGGGTTTTTTCGCAAAACCACGAGATCCCGGTCGCTGATCTCGCCGATTTTCTCCGCGTAAGGAATGGCCCGGTCACCGACCGCCAAAGGCGCCTGCTCGGCGACTTGCCCGACGTGATGACGGTACAGGAACTCCGCCATACGGCCCGCGAGACGGGTGACCCCGATTTCGAGCGGCTTTGCCTCGAATACCTTCCGCTCCATTTCGGCCGGCGCCACGGCGACCCCAGCCGCCCGTGGAACCAATTTTCCATACGCGCCCGCAACCGGAACGCCGAACGGGCACTGAGCTACGAGGGCAACTGGCGGGACATCTTCCAGAACTGGGAAGCCTTGTGTACGGCCTTCCCCGGCTTTCTGCCGAACATCGTCGCCAAATTCGTCAACGCTTCGACAGTGGACGGATTCAACCCCTACCGCATCACCCGTGACGGCGTAGACTGGGAAATCGTCTCGCCGGAAGACCCCTGGAGCAACATCGGCTACTGGGGCGATCATCAGATCATCTACCTGCTGAAACTTCTCGAAGCAATGAACAGCCACGATCCCGCGGCGGTAGGGAAAATGTTAGGCTCCGATATTTTCAGCTACGCCGATGTCCCTTACCGCATCAGGCCTTATGCGGATATCCTCAAGGATCCCGGTTCCACGATCGACTTCGACTTCTTGCGCGCCGCATGCATCGATGACCGTATCAAGCGCAAAGGAACCGACGGCAAGCTGCTGGCCGGCCCGGACGGATCCGTCTACCACGCGAATCTCTTCGAGAAACTGCTGGTGCCCGCCCTGTCCAAGCTGTCGAACCTGATACCGGACGCCGGCATCTGGATGAACACCCAGCGGCCGGAATGGAACGACGCGAACAACGCGCTCGGCGGTGGCGGAGTCTCGGTCGTCACTCTGTGCTACCTGCGCCGATACCTTGCCTTCCTGGCCGACCTGCTCGGGAAAATGAAGGACACCGACCTGCCCGTCTCCACGGAAGTCGTGATCTGGTTCGAACGGATCGAATCCACCCTGGAGAGCGAGCAGGGGCTGCTCTCGGCTGATCGCCTCGACGCGCGGGATCGGAAACGGTTGTTGGATGTCCTGGGCGGGGCCTTCTCCGATTACCGGGAAACCGTCTACTCCCACGGATTCTCGGGCAAGTCGGACATGGCGGTCCACCGGGTTGCCGGTCTGTGCCGAACCGCTCTGAAATTCATCGACTGGGGCATTGGCGCCAACCGCCGCAAGGACGGTCTCTTCCACACCTACAATCTGCTGGAGATCTCGGACGAAGGGTCCGGCATCGAAGTAGCCCGCCTCCAGGAAATGCTCGAGGGCCAGGTCGCGGTTCTCAGCTCGGGGGTTCTCGAACCCGAAGAAGCGCTGGAAATTCTCGAGCTGCTCTTTGAGAGCGCTATTTACCGGCCGGATCAGCGCAGTTTCATGCTTTACCCCGAACGGGAATTGCCGGGTTTTTTGGCCAAGAACACGGTCCCGGAATCAAAAATGGAGGCGATCCCCCTTTTGAAGGATCTCCAGGCGGCCGCAGACCGCTCGCTGCTTGCCAGGGACGCTGACGGTATCTGGCGTTTCCACGGGGATTTCAGGAACGCGGACGATCTCGCTTTCGTCCTGGACCGTCTCGGCCGGCAGAAGGAATGGTCGGACGCGGTCGCCAGGGACCGATCAATGATTCTCGACCTTTTCGAGGATGTCTTCCGACACAAGTCCTACACCGGACGGTCCGGTGTCATGTACGGATACGAAGGTCTCGGATGCATCTACTGGCACATGGTCGCCAAGCTGCAGCTGGCCGTCCAGGAGGTCGTCCTGCGTGCCGAGCGTGAAGGCCGTCCCCCGGCCGTGCAGGAAGCCCTGGCGCAGATGTACTTCCGGATCCGCTCAGGTTTCGGCTACCAGAAGTCGGTCGCCGAGTACGGCGCGTTTCCCACTGACCCCTATTCGCATACCCCCTCCGGCGGCGGGGCGAAGCAACCGGGCATGACCGGCCAGGTGAAGGAGGAAATCCTCACCCGGCGCGGCGAACTCGGAGTTCGCGT
>CBDUYZ010000085.1:0-9252 GCA_965371575.1 uncultured bacterium | reverse complement strand
CAGGTTTGTCCACGGTTTTTTCCCTGACTACAGGGGAGTCATCCCCGCTTTGTCCACGGCTTATCAACAGGATTGGGGCTGGTACCCCAAGACGGGGATAGGGTTCGGGATGAGGGCGTGGTAAGTTTAACCACCAGAGCCGGTGCTGCCGGTGACACCGTCTTTATCCGTCATTCAGGAGACATTTTGGAAGTCCAGAAACAATCCAACGGCCCCGGCTCCGGCGACGGCCGGCCCGGGAAATCGGTCTACGGTTACGACCGCCTGGCCGGCGGCCGGCAGCAGCCCTTCAGCGAGGAGGCCGAACAGGCCGTACTCGGCGCGGCCATGGTCGACAAGGAAGCGGTGGGGCTGGCCCGCGAAAAGATCGATTTCGACGATTTCTACCGCCTGGAGCATCAACTCATCTTCCGCGCCATGTGCAGCCTGTACGAAAACGACCAGGTTGTCGACCCCATCACGGTGGCGGACATGCTGCAGAAATCCAGTGAGCAGTTCCTGGACAAGGCCCAGCAGAAGGCCTACCAGGGCAAGGATCTGGTGGAGATCGTCGGCGGGATGGATTTTTTGATCGATCTGGCGGGCATTATGGGTACGGCGGTCAACGTGGTCTACCACGCGGGCATCGTGCGGGAAAAATCGGTGCTGCGCAACCTGATCACGGTCTCGAACACCATTGCCGCCGAAGCCTTCGAAGGCGCCGACGAGGCGGGTAAGATCCTGGACCGCGCCCAGGGAAAGATCTACGACATCAGCGAAGATACCCGGACCGGCGGCTTTGCCGGCGTCGACCAGATCGTGCCGGGGGCCTTCAAGTCGATCGAGGAAGCTTTCCAGAGCAACGACGACGTGACCGGGCTGCGCACCGGGTTCGCGGAGATGGACCGCCGGACCGGCGGCCTGCAGAAATCCGACCTGATCATCCTGGCGGCCCGTCCCTCCATGGGCAAAACGAGCCTGGCTCTGAACTTGGCCTACAACGTGGCCGTCAATGAGGGTGTCGGCGTGGGCATCTTCAGCCTGGAAATGGCGCGCGAGCAGCTGGTGATGCGCATGCTCGGCAGCAGCGGTTCGTTCAACCTGCACAACCTGCGGCGAGGCAAGCTGCGGGCGGAGGACTGGCCGCGGTTGACCCAGGCCTGCGAGGAGTTGACCCAGGCGCCCATCTACATCGACGACAACAGCGGCATCTCCGTACTGGAGATGAAGGCCAAGTCCCGCCGGCTCAAGCAGCAGCACGGCCTGGGCCTGATCATCATCGACTACCTGCAACTCATGAGCTCGCCCGGCCGGGTCGAGAACCGGCAGCAGGAGATCTCGGCCATCAGCCGGAATCTCAAGGGCATGGCCAAGGACCTGAACGTGCCGGTGCTGGCCTTGAGCCAGTTGTCGCGCGGGGTGGAAGCGCGTGGCGATCACCGGCCCATGCTGAGCGATCTGCGCGAGTCAGGGGCCCTTGAGCAGGACGCCGACCTGGTGCTGTTCATCTTCCGTGAGGAAGTCTACAAACCCGACGACGAGACCGTGCGCAATCTTGCCACCCTGATCATCGGCAAGCAGCGGAACGGGCCCATCGGCCAGTTCGACCTGCACTTCCACAAGGAGTTCACGCGCTTCAACGATCTCGCGAGGTGACCCCGTGGGTATCGCAGCTGACATCGCCGTTATCGTCTTGGCCGGCCTGGTGGGAGGATTGATCGCCCACCGGCTGCGCCAGCCCCTGATGCTGGGCTATATCGCGGCGGGTGTCCTGCTCGGCCCGGTGACCAACAACGCCTGGATCAACGACCCGCACGATATCGAATTGCTGGCCGAGATCGGCGTGGCCCTGCTCCTGTTCGCCCTGGGCATCGAATTCTCCCTCAAAGAACTGCGTCCGGTGCGTAAGATCGCGCTCATCGGCACCCCCATCCAGCTTGTGGTAATTTTGGGGGCGGGCCTCGGCGTGGGGGCGGTGCTGGGTTGGCCCTGGACCGAGGCCGTCTGGTTCGGGGCCTGCGTCTCCCTTTCCAGTACCATGGTCGTTCTGAAAACCCTCCAGGGCCAGGGTCGCCTGGGCACGCTGTCAAGCCGGGTGATGATCGGCATGCTCCTGGTGCAGGATCTGGCCCTGGTGCCCATGCTGATCCTGTTGCCCGAGATCACCAACCTGCAGGCGGGTTTGCCCGCTCTTGGCTGGGCCTTCCTGCGGGCGGGGGTGTTCCTCGGCCTGATGTTCCTGGCGGGAACCAGGATGATTCCCCGTCTGATGGTCCTGGTCAGCCGCTGGAACAGTCGGGAGCTCTTTCTGCTGACCGTCACGGCTCTGGGACTGGGCATCGGCTTCGTTACCTACAAGGTTGGCCTCTCCTTCGCCTTCGGGGCCTTCGTGGCGGGCATCGTGCTCAGCGAGTCGGAACACAATCACCAGGCCCTGAGTGACATCATCCCCCTGCGCGACGTTTTCGGGCTGCTGTTCTTCGCCTCGGTGGGCATGCTGCTCGATCCTTCCTACCTGAAGGAGAACCTGTTGCTGGTCATGGGTCTGGTGGCGGTGATCGCCCTGGTCAAGGGCCTCGTCTTCGCGACCCTGGGCCGGGCCTTCGGATACGGCAACGTGGTGCCTCTGGCCCTGGGCCTGACCATGTTCCAGGCCGGCGAGTTCTCGTTCGTCCTGGGCCGGGTGGGGCTGGCTACCGGCGGCATCGGCCAGGAGATGTATTCCGGCATCATGGCGGTGACCCTGCTGTCCATGTTCCTGACCCCCTTCGCGTCCGGACTGACCGCCCCGATATACGGGCGGATCCGCCACCGCGTTCGTGAGCCCTTGCAGATGATCAATCTGGAGCAGGAGGATCTACGCGATCACGTGATCATCGCCGGGGCCGGGCGCATGGGACAGGCCGTGGCCAGGGTTCTGGGACGGTCGCACCTGCCCTTCGTGGTGGTTGAACTGGATCAGCACCGGCTGGAGTTCTGCCGCGATGCGGGCGTGGCCATGATCTACGGGGATGCCACCCATCCGCTGGTCCTGGAAGCCGCCGGGTTGGGAAAGGCCCGGCTGCTGCTGGTCACGACCCCGGATCCCATCACCACCCTGGCGGTGGTCCGCCACTCCCGCCGCCTGCGGCCGGATCTGCACGTGGTGGCCCGGGCGGAGAACGACCAGATGCTGGAGGAGCTGCACGACCTGGCCGTCCACGAGATCGTCCAGCCCCAGATGGAGGCGGGACTGGAAATTACCCGCCAGGCTCTGGCGCACCTGGACGTTCCTCCGGAGGAGATCGAGCGCTTCATTACGGAGGCCCGACAGGACTTACACCTGTCCCCAAGGCCGGGCGGAGGCGGTACGGTCTGATCCTGCCAAGGTCGACTTGCAGTTATAGACTTCCTTCCCGGTGGCACGTATATTCGGCCCATCATGGAAAGTTTTCTGGCCAAAATCGGAAATAGCGTCATCAGGGGGATAAGCAGCGCCGGGCAGGGAACCCTGCTGCTGCGGGCCATCCTCATCCAGACGCCCTACATTTGGAAGATGCGGCGGGAAGTGCTCGTCCAGATGCACGTCGTGCTGGTCGGTTCGATGCCTCTGGTCATCGTCACTTCCGTGTTCGTGGGCGCGGTGACCGCCGTCCAGGCCGTGTACCAGATGCAGGCCCTGGTGCCCATGAAGTTCCTGGGCGTGATGATTTCCAAGTCCGTGTTCATCGAACTCGGTCCGGTGCTGATGGCCCTGGTGGTGGGCAGCCGCCTGTGCGCCTTCTACGCCGCGGAACTCGGCACCATGAAGGTGACCGAACAGCTGGATGCCATGAGCATCATGGCCATCGATCCGGTGCGGTATCTGGCCATGCCCCGGTTCTGGGCCGCGGTGCTGATGATCCCGGTGGTGTCGATATTCGCCGACGCGGTGGCCATCTTCGGCGGCTACGCCATTTCGGTGATGACCCTGGACATCTCCAGCGGCGTGTTCATCGAGGGGCTGCAGCTTTTCTACAAGCACAGCGACATCATGGGCGGTCTGATGAAGTCGTTCGTGTTCGGTGGGATCATAGCCATGAGTGGGATTTTCAACGGATTCAACACCAAGGGGGGCGCCGAGGGAGTCGGGCGGTCCACCATGACCGCGGTGGTCGGCAGCTGTCTGAGCGTGCTGGTGGCCGATTATTTCTTGGCGATCATCCTGTTCCAGATCATTTTCAAACATTAGGCAGAAGCTGTGAACGCGGATTACAACATACCTCCGGTGCCCGTTCAGAAAGCCGCGGATCCCGCGAAGTTCGCAGGCATCGTCATCGAGGGTGTGTCCAAGAGCTTCGGCGCCAAGCAGGTGCTCCAGGAAACCGACCTGCTGATTCACAAGGGGGAAACCCTGGTGGTCATCGGCCGCAGCGGCGAGGGCAAGTCCGTACTGCTCAAACATATCGTGCGGCTGCTGGAGCCCGACGCCGGCCGGATCTGGGTAGAGGGTGAGGAAATTTCCGAGATGGCACTCACCGATCTGATGGAAATGCGCAAGAATTTCGGGTTCCTGTTCCAGGGTTCGGCCCTTTTCGACTCCATGAATGTCTGCAAGAATGTGGGGCTGATGCTGGAGGAACACACCGGTTGGTCCATGGACAAGATCAATGCCCGGGCCTGTGAATGCCTGGCGATGGTGGGACTGATCGATTCGGACGACAAGCTGCCCAGCGAGCTGTCGGGCGGCATGAAGAAACGGGCTGGTCTGGCCCGGGCCATCGTGATGGAACCGGATTACATTCTCTACGACGAGCCGACCACCGGCCTGGACCCGATCACCGGGGACGCCATCAACGACCTGATCATCAAGACGCAGAAGGAACTCGGGGTGACCAGCATCGTGGTGACCCATGACATGCCCAGCGCTTTCAAGATCGCCGACCGGATAGCGATGCTCAGCCGGGGCAAGATCGTGTTCACCGGAACGGTGGACGAGGTGAGAAACACCGACCACCCCATGGTGCGGCAGTTCATTGAAGGTAATTCGCAGGGGCCGTTGGGAGCATTCTAGGAACAGGACCCGGCCGGGCCGGGCTCACGCGCGGGAACGTCAGTCCCGCATAATCGGCAGCGGAGTTGGAGAATCGGATGAAGATTAGAATCAGCGAAGTCCAAGTAGGCATCCTGACCCTCGCCGCCATCGGCGTTTTGATCAGCGGCATGATGTGGTTCAAGAACATCGACCTTTCCAAGGGCCAGAACTTCTACCAGGCGGACTTCACCAACGTGGCCGGCCTGCGCAAGGGCGACAAGGTCCAGGTGCGGGGCATCCGCATGGGTGAGGTATCCGGGATGCAGATCCTCCAGGCCTCGGTGCGGGTCGAACTGCGGCTGGACGATTCGGTCGATCTGCGCGAGGACGCCGTGGTTACTCTCGGGGAAAAAGGGATCGTGGGCGAGGTCGTCATCGAGATCGATCCCGGCGTGGGCACCTTGATCGAGGAAGGTCACATCTTCCAGGGCCGTACCGCCGGCACCATCGCCTCGATGACGGATGCGGCCGGGGACGCGCTGGTGGAAATGCGGATCCTGACCAAAAAAGTCACCGAACTGGTTGACCAGGTAAAAACCGAGGGGATGGTCGTCGAGACCCTCGTCCAGGCCCATGAGACCCTGGACAAGGTCGACCGCATGGTCGAGGAGAACCACACCGACATCACGGTGATCCTGGACAACCTCCGGGTGATTTCGGACGATTTGCTCGAGATCATGGAATCCGGCCGCATCGAGCGGATCCTTGACGATGCCTCCATGACCATGGCCAGCGCCGACACCCTGATGGAAGTGATGAATGAGGCGGCCCATTCCCTGAATTCGATCCTGGCCAAGCTGGACGAGGGTGAGGGCTCGGCGGCCCTCCTGCTCAATGATCCCAGTCTCTACACCAACGCCGATTCGACATTGACTTCACTCAAGCGCCTGATGGATGAGATGCGCCGAAACCCAAAGAAGTACTTCAAATTGAACGTGGTGGATTTTTAACCGCAAGGGCGCCGATCCTGGCCCGTCCTGGAGGAACCCCATGAATGACGAGCAGAAGAAACAGGAAATGATCAAGATCATCAAGGACGCCGTGATGGTCGAGGTCAAGGGGCAGCAGCTCTACGCCCACGCCGCCGGTGAGGCGGAGGATCCGGCGGCCAAGGCCATGTTCGAGATGCTGGCCAAGGACGAGGACGACCACGTGCGCATCCTGACCAGCCAGTACAGGAGCTTGATGACCGATGGCAAGCTCAACCTCAAGGAAGTTCATCCCGCCGAGGTCGACCACGGCTCCCAGGACGTGGTTACCGACGAGTTCAAACGGTCCGTCAAGCGCGGCAAGTTCGAGATGGCCATCATCAGTATCGGATGCGACCTCGAGAACAAAGCCATCTCCTACTACAGGGAGCACGCCGAGAAGGCGGAGGACCCGGACCTGAAGCAACTGTTCATCTGGTTGGCGGAATGGGAGGACGGACACCTGGAGCAGCTGCTCGAGCTCGAGAAGATCTACCAGGACGCCTACTGGGCGGACCAGGGTTTTTCGCCGATGTAGTGGTTATTGGCCCACGGCAGCCGGCTGCCGTCCCGCCGACGTGGCCTGCTTGTCGTTGGTGTTCTGGCGATGCATTTTATCGATGGTCTGCCGCATCCATTCCGCCCGTTCGGCCTGGTGTATGCAGGTTCCTGCGTTTTCAGCGAAGACCTCCAGGGCCCGCAGATCCTCTTCCACGTATACGGTGTCGGGGGCCCGGCTGCTGATGTTGAGCACGCCGACCAGCTCGTCGCGCACCATGATGGGCACCACCATGGCCGCGGTCAGCTTCATGGCCTGGACCTTCAGCCCCGGATATTGTGAGTGGTCCACGTTGCGGCCCAGGATGACCGGCCGCTTGTGCTGGGCGACATAACCGGCGATTCCCTTGCCGACCGGTTGCTCGATATTATAGAGCTTTTCACGGTTGATGTGGCCGGTGGCCGCCTTCATCTCGAGCATATTGGTTTCGGTGTTCAGCAGCATGAGCGAGGACTGGTGGCAGGCGAAGATCTCCAGGCAGGTGCTTGTGATCGCCTGGAAAACACTCGCGGGATCGGTGAAGGATCCCATCATCCGGCTCACGCTCAGCAGGGCATGGAGGCGCGACGCGTTCTGCTGCCGGCTTTCGCTGGCCTCGGTCTCGATGGCCACGAACTTGTGCCTAATGCCAGTGACCTTGATCTGCTGTAAGGTAAGATGGAGAATCAGCAGCAGGATCGATCCGCCGAGGCCCACCAACATGACCAGGTCCGTTGCGGCCCAGGGCCAAAAAGAGGAAATACTTTCACTCAGGACCGGTGTGACCGCGACCAACAGGCCGATGGTGCTGAGGGCCGTGAAGGAAGCCAGCAGGTACCAGTTCCGCATGGATTGCTTTTCGAGCCGCTCTGTTTCGGAGGTTTCGGACGCGGGCGTGGCGACCGATGGCGAGGGTTTTTCACCGGACATTTTTCGAACTCCCAGAGGTCAATTGTGTCGATACCTTGTCATTGCTCATATCGACAATGGATTGATCGTCTTAACCAATTGTTTCCGGTAGGGTTGAAAATGACCTTTGGACGGTCCTGTCGGTTGTCATTTGGGGTGATATGCCCCATATTCCCTGCTTACTTGCCGATTTACTGATTTTTACCCCTGGTCCGCCTGGCGGGCCCGAACCCGATTCAAGGAACGAGCATGGCCTACGACCCCGCCAAGATTGAACCCCGCTGGCAGAAGTACTGGGAGGACCACCAAACCTTCAAGGCGGTCGATGGAGGCGACAAGCCCAAGTACTACGTCCTGGACATGTTTCCCTATCCCTCTGGAAACGGCCTGCACGTGGGGCATCCCGAGGGTTATACGGCGACCGATATAGTTTCGCGATACAAGCGGATGAACGGTTTCAACGTGCTGCATCCCATGGGTTGGGATTCCTTCGGTCTACCCGCCGAGAACCATGCCATAAAGACGGGCACCCATCCGGCGGTGACCACGAAGAAGAATATCGTTAACTTCAGGCGACAGCTCAAAATGCTGGGGTTCAGCTTCGACTGGGACCGCGAGATTTCCACCAGCGATCCCGGTTATTACCGGTGGACCCAGTGGATCTTCACGCAACTGTACAAGCAGGGCCTGGCCTACGAGGGCGAGATGGCCGTGAACTGGTGCCCTGAGTTGGGCACGGTGCTGGCCAACGAGGAGGTCAAGGACGGCCTGAGCGAGATCGGGGGGCATCCGGTCGTCCGCAGGCCGATGAAGCAGTGGATGCTGAAGATCACCGCGTACGCCCAGCGCCTGCTCGACGACCTGGAGGGCCTGGACTGGCCGGATTACATCAAGGACCTGCAGCGCAACTGGATCGGCCGCAGCGACGGCGCCGAAGTGGATTTCGTCATCGAGGGGCACGAGGGGTCCGACCATGGGAAGCTGCGCGTCTTCACCACCAGGCCGGACACCCTGTTCGGGGCCACCTACATGGTGCTGAGTCCCGAACATCCCTGGGTTGAGATGCTGACCGACCACGACCAACGCGAGGCGGTCGAGGCCTACCGGGCCGCAGCGGCCGGCAAGAGCGATCGCGACCGTCAGATTTCCAGGGAAAAGACCGGCGTATTCACCGGGACCCATGCCCTCAATCCCGCCAACGGGGAGCGCATGCCCATCTGGATTGCCGACTACGTGATGATGGGCTACGGCACCGGCGCCATCATGGCCGTGCCCGGCCAGGACGAGCGTGACTGGGAATTCGCCGAGAAGTTCGATCTACCGATCATCCGTACGGTGCAGGTGCCCGACGGCTGGGAAGGCAAGGCCTACACCGGCGAAGGTGTGGCCATCAACAGCGGATTCCTGGATGGTCTGGGCGTGGTCGAGGCCAAGGCGAAGATGACCGACTGGCTGGTGGCCGAAGGCCTGGGCGAGGCCAAGATCAATTTCAAGCTGCGGGACTGGCTGTTCAGCCGCCAGCGCTACTGGGGCGAGCCCTTCCCGCTGCTGAAACTGGCCGACGGCACGGTGCGCGTGATGGAGGCCGACGAACTGCCCCTGATCCTGCCCGAGGTGGACAAATACGAACCTGCCGGGACGGGCGAAGGCCCGCTGGCGACGATCAAAGAGTGGATGCAGGTCGACGATCCGGTCAGCGGGCAGGCGGCAGTCCGCGAGAGCAACACCATGCCTCAGTGGGCCGGCAGTTGCTGGTACTATCTGCGTTTCATGGATCCGCACAATACCGAGGCGGCCTGGGATCC
>CBDUYZ010000084.1:0-9271 GCA_965371575.1 uncultured bacterium | reverse complement strand
CCGGTGAAAATCCGGCGCGGCCCCGCCACTGTAAACGGTGACGAAACCTGCACTCAGCCACTGATCCTTCGGGATTCGGGAAGGCGCAGGAAGTAGGAAGACCCGTAAGCCAGGAGACCGGTTCTCGGCCTGCCACCACCTTCGCGGGCGAGGTATGGCTTTGGCATTTTCTCCCGGCAATAATATCTCCCTTTTCCCTGCGGTGTATTCGTGCATCTCGTTTCGGCGTGTGCCATTGGATCTGGTGGCGTTTTTCCTCCTGGTTTCCATCCCCGTCGCTTGCGCCGAGGATGCCGGTCGTTCAACAAGCGTTTCCCCGCTGGCCGCTGTCGCGGCCTACAGCGACACCCTGATCGTTCGCTCCCGGCCACTTCCAGATCCCGTGAATCCTTCCGTCGCCGGATTGGTCACCCGCATCGATCTGGCGGACGAACCCGGCTTCCGCGACGCGGCCGACCTTCTGGGCGCCGCGGCCGGCTTTCAGGTTCGCCGTTATGGCGCGGTGGGGGCTTCGGCGGTGCCGTCCCTGCGGGGATCATCGGCGGCCCAGGTCAGGTTCTACCTGGACGGCATGCCGCTGAATGACGCCCAGACCGGGATGGCCGGACTCGACAGGATTCCGCTGGACAGGGTTTCGGCCATCGAAATCCACCGGGGGATCGTGCCAGCGGAGTTGGGCGGCATCGGCGGGTCCGGCGCGGTCAACTTCATCAGCCGTCAGGACGAGGATGGCCTCGATCTGCTTGTCGGCGCCGGATCGTTCGGCGAACTGAGCGCCCGGGCAACGGCAGGTTTGGCCAACGGCGCGGGCACACGGTCAGGTTCCGTCATGATCCACGGCCGGCAGGCCGACAATAACTACTCCTATCTCGACCACAATCAGACCTTCCACAATGCGGACGATGATACGGTTCGCACCCGCCAGAATGCCTGGATCGAACAGTGGGGGATCTGGGCCGCCGGCTCCATTGAGACGGGAAGTCTGGTCAGCCGGGCTTCCCTGGGCCATGACCGCCGGGATGGGGGCCGCCCCGGACCGCTGGGCTATCTGTCACCTCACGCTGCAGTGCGTTATGGCAGGACCGATGGCCAACTTCATTTCGATCTCGACGAGGGTCTGCTGAAATTTCATCTGGCCGGCGGCCGCAATGAGGAGTTCCTGCACGATCCCGAGGGCGAGGTCGGCCTGGGACCTCCCGGTACCGACCGCTCGGTCAGCCACGATGTGAACGGCCGCCTGGTCTGGTCGCCGGTCCTGGCCCGGGGTGTCCTTTCGATCCAGACCGGTCTGGAGGGACGGGGACAGTGGCAGAAGGATTGGCTCGTCGGAAAAGAGGAACCCCGCCGCAATCGCTCCACCGGAAGCGCTTTCGCGTCGGCGACCTTGAGTGTGGCGAGGGACAGACTGCAAGTGATGCCCGCCTGGCGCTGGCAGCGCACCAGGGATGATTTCCCACCCGTGCCGGTGTTTCCCTGGCTGCCCGAGACCGAAGCCGTCGTCCACCAGCGGGACGATGTGTCCACTTCATTGGGTGCCGTGTGGGCCATCCATCCCGAACGCCTTTATCTGGAGTCCCACGCGACCCGCACGGTCCGGATCCCCACCTGGGTGGAGCTTTTCGGACACCGGGGCGGCATAGATGGAAACCGTGACCTGCAGCCCGAGGAGATCACATCCGTCGATGTCGCCGTCAGCTACCGCTCGGGTCAGGGTGGATTTTCAGGTCGGGTCGCCGCTTTCCTGGCCGAGACCGACGACAAGGTCGTCTTCATCCAGAACAGTCAGCGCACCAGCAAGGCGATCAACGCCGGTCGGACCAGCACCCGGGGGATCGAACTCGAATTGAGGGCCATGTTGCCGGGACGGTTCTCCCTGGCCGGAAATCTAACCCTGCAAAACGCCGAGGACATGGGGGGAGAAAACCCCATTTACGAAGGCAACAAGCTGCCCTTCCTGCCCGACATCGAAGCCGGTGCCCGGATCAAACGACCGGTGAAGAAGTGGACGCCCTGGCTGGAAGTCGCCTACATGGGCCCCAACTATCGCGACCGGGCCAACACCGAGCTGAACAAGGCTCCCGAACGAATCCTGCTGAACCTGGGCCTGACCCGGGAATGGCACCCACGGTGGCTGGGCACGGCGGGAGTCGTGTCCGTCAGCGCTGAAGTTGTGAACCTGACCGACAACACGGTCTACGGCGTGGAAGGCTTTCCCCTGCCGGGCCGGTCCTGGCGTCTGGCAGTTCGCCTGAGGAGATGATCATGAAGATTCTACTCTCTTTTGTGATGTTGTTTGCCCTTTGTCCGTCAGTGAACGCCCAGGAAACCGGCTGGGTCCTGACCACCGACTATTCCACCTTCGGCAGGGTCAGGAGTTTCGCTCTGGATGATCCGTGGACGGTTTCCGGCGATCGGGCCACCATCCCGGGCGACGCGGTCGGCCGTTACCATGAGGGCAAGGTGTATGTCGTGGGCCGGAAAGGCGCGAACCTGATCCAGATCTACGACCCTGACGCGGGTTTCGCCCTGGTGCGGGAGTTCAGCATCGGGGCGGGCCACAATCCCCAGGACATCGCCTTTGATGCCGTCGGCGAGGCCTACGTCAGCTGCTACGACGAGGCCGTACTCCTGCGGGTCGATGTCGAGGGCGGCACCGTCCTGGACGCCTTCGACACCTCGCTGTTCGCCGATGCGGACGGCCTGCCCGAGACAGCCTGGATGCTCGCCCGGGGCGACCGCCTCTACATCGCGTGCCAGAAACTGGACCGGAACAACTGGTATGCGCCGACCGGGCCCGGCGCCCTGCTGGTGTTCGACACGGCGGCGGAAATATGGGTGGACATGAATGACGCTACGCCCGGTATCCAACCGATTGTTCTTACCGGCGACAATCCCAACACGCGCATCGAGGCGGTGGACGACGGTGGGGGCGGCTGGAACCTTCGCGTGGGCTGCGTCGGCACCTACGGGCTGAACGACGGCGGAATCGAGGAAGTGGATCCGATCGCCGGCGCGAGTCTCGGCTACGTCGTCACGGAACAGGAGCTGGGCGGCGACCTCATCGGGTTCACCGGTACCGGAGATGACATCCATGTCCTGGTCAGCGACGCTTCGTTCATCACCAGTCTGCGCCGTTTCGACTCGGCCGCAGGGTCGGTGACCGTTCTGGATACCGGCAACGGCTACGTCCATGCCGACCTGGTCTGGGACGGGGATTTCCAGCTCTACCTGGCCGACCGGACGGTGGGCTCGGCGGGTCTGCGTGTCTTCGACACGGTCAGCGGAACAGAACTGACTACCGGTGTCCTGGCCACGGGCCTGCCTCCGTTCATGTTCGTCCTGCCGGCCACGGACGGAATTTCCGCCGTACCGGCAGTCGACACTGACCGACTGCGGCTTTCCAACCCCCAGCCCAATCCCTGCAACCCCGCGGCAGTTCTTCACATTCAGGGCCGGCCGGGTCGCCTGGTGCGGGTGGGGGTCTACGACCTGCGCGGGCGGCGTCTGCAAGACAAGACACTTCAGACCGATGGCGGAGGCCGGACGGTTTTTCGTTTCGACGGACGTGATCGCCGTGGCAGGAGCCTGCCCGCCGGCGTCTACCGGGTCGTGGTTCAGGATGAAACGGGCTTTGCCGCCCGTTCCCTGACTCTCTTGAAGTAGGTTTCCCCGGTACAGGATCAGGACATGTTCCGACATTCACACAGGAAAAGTCTTTTCCTGTTCGGTCTTTTGTCCCACAATTTTCTTCGTGGTCTGCCATGTCCCTCTGGCATAAAGGAGCGTTCTCCATGGTTCGCATATACACCCGGACCGGTGACGGGGGGGATACATCCCTCGGCGACGGATCCCGAGTTTCCAAATCCGGGCCCCGGGTTGCCCTTTACGGCGATGTGGACGAGCTGAACAGCTGGCTGGGCAACTGCACCGTGGCTCTCGCCGAGCTGGGGATGGACGTGCCCGGAATCTCGGCGGACGATCTCCAGCTCATCCAGGGCCGGTTGTTCTTTTTGGGTGCGGTCCTGGCGAATCCCGGCCAGTCCGCGGAAATCGCGGCCTTGCCGCTCGACGACCAGCCTTTCGGGGCCGAGGATCTGGAAAGCCGGATCGACGCCATGGACGCCATGCTTCCGCCGCTGAAAACCTTCATCCTGCCGGGAGGGTGCGCCGCCGCCGCGACGTTGCACCTGGCCCGGGCGGTCTGTCGCCGGGTGGAGCGACGGGCGGTGTCGCTGGCCGTTTCCGAACCGGTCCCCACTGGAGTGATCACCTATCTCAACCGTTTGAGCGACTTCCTGTTCACCGCCGCGAGGGCCGCCAACGCTGCGGCCGGCGTGGCCGACGTCCCATGGACCGAGACCAAGGGAGACGATTGAGTGTTTTTCCTGGGCCTTTTTACGGGAGATTTTTCGAATAAGACACCTCCGGCGGGGGTAGCCATCCCGTCGACAGGGTCCCGGGAAACCGCTGAAGATCCTTTCGGCGCACAACGTCGGCAGGACCGCGAGGATATCGTGCGGCACCTGGCCGGCGACGATGAAGGGTTCGAGAAACTCATGACACGGTACCGGCAAAGAGCCTACGGAATTGCCCTCAGCTTGACGGGCAATCACGACGATGCCATGGACGCCATGCAGAAGGCTTTCATCCGCGTCCACCGGTCCCTGCCGAAGTTACGTATCGACGAGCCCTTCCCACCCTGGCTCTACCGGATCGTCCGCAACACGGCCCACAACCAGCGGCGGGACGAGAAACGGCACAAGGGGGAAGTGCCGCTGGAATGGATCAAGCAGTCCGACGGCCGGCCGGATCCTCTGTCCGAAACGGTGGCAGACGATCTGCGCGAGCGGATCTGGAACGGTCTTCAGGAAATGCCCGAGGAAATGCGCGAGGTTTTCCGCCTCTACCATTTCGAGGGGCTCAAATATCGTGAGATCGCCGACTTGAGGGACGTGCCCATCGGAACGGTGATGTCGCGGCTGCACGCCGCTCGTCTGAAGCTGCGCCAAGCCGCTGATCTGGAGGAAATATTGTGAACGGGAAAGGGCCCTTTGACCCCCGGAAGGAAGCCCCCCTGCTCAGCGCCTTCGTCGACGGAGAACTCGAAGCCGACGACGTGGTACGCATCGAGGCTCATCTGGCGGAAAACGAACAGACCCGGCGCGAGGTGGATAAACTGAGGCGGCTCAAGGACCTTACTGGTGCCATGCGTCTGAAGGAACCGCCGCCGGAGGAGTGGGAAGTCTTCTGGCATAACGTCTACAACCGAGCAGAGCGGTCCCTGGGCTGGATCCTGCTCTGTGTGGGGCTGGCGGTCGTCGGCGCCTGGGGTATTACCGAGATCCTGATTGCCCTGCTGAATACCGACGCCCTGCCCATCTATGTGAAGGGCGGCATCTTCGTCCTGGCGGCCGGCAGCCTGGTCCTGATGATTTCAGCCATACGCGAACGAGTCTACAAACGGAATCGAACCCGCTACAAAGACGTCATCCGCTGACATTATCCGGAAGGGGCGGAACCATGAACGGATCAATGCTGGTAACGACAACCCACGAAATCGCCGGCAGGCGCATCGTCAGAACGATCGGACTGGTGCGTGGCAACACCATCAGGGCCCGCCACGTGGGACGGGATTTCATGGCCGGACTGAAGAACATTATCGGCGGCGAGATCAGCGAATACACCAAGATGATCGCCGAATGCCGCGAAGAGGCGTTGGACCGCATGATTACCCAGGCGGCCGAAAACGGGGCCAACGCCGTGGTAGGGGTCCGCTTCGCGACCAGCGAGATGATGGAGCATGCAGCCGAACTGCTGGCCTACGGGACCGCCGTCGTGGTCGAGGATCTGGACTAGCAGGCTGTTGAAGAACTGGGCGCGGTCGCGACGGACAATCCTATGGAAAAAAAGGGCACTCGCAGGAGTGCCCTTTCTGATGATCTCGCACAAAAAGAAACGGGATGTGGACCCCGCTTCCTACTCGTCACTCATTCATCGACCATACTGATGGCATCTTCGGGGCAGGCGTCGATACAGGCCTCACAATCGATGCACTCTTCCGGATTGACCCAAGCCTTGCCATCGACCATGGAGATGACTTCGGTGGGGCAGGATTCCACGCATTCTTCACACGCGGTACACAGCTTCTTGTCGACTAACGCGGGCATTGCATATCCTCCTGAGGACATCGAGCAATCATCCGTTTAAGGTCGCTCACGGCGGCGACCAACACCTGAAAAGTAACCTTTGAGTTCCCGTTGTCAAACCACCAGTGAATATCAATATCAAAGATAACAGCCTTTAATTTCAATGTGTTATAAAGACACAAGGGATCGGTTGCAAAGTTTATTTACGGAAAAACCGATCCAGTCCGAATCCGGGGCCCCCGGCAAGCAGGGGAGGCAGGCACAGCGACAGCAGAATTGCGTCCCGCCACAGCAGATCCAGCCCCACGGAGTGACCGCCGTCGGTGTTGAAGCAGCCGCAGGAGATATCAAGATTCCGGATCAGCGCCGCGGTGATGGCGGCCATGAAGATCACGGTCATGATCCCGGCCAGGAGAGCCGCTCCGCGCCGCCCGAGGCCGAGGACCAGGGATGAGCCGATCACGAGTTCCACCACCGGCAAGAGGTGGGCGCTGAGGTGCAGAAGTGGGTAGGGCAAGATTCGGTAGTGGTTGATAGTCTCTGCGAAAGCCTGGGGGTGGGCCAGCTTGTCAAGGGAGGCGTAGATGAAGATCCCGCCGACGGCCAGGCGGCAGACCAGGACGAACAGGTCTTTCATGACTCGCCTCCCGTTCTGCGGGACATCTCACCATCGGCCCGCAGCCAGGCCGCGAGACCGCCTTTGAGGATGAACAGGTTCAGGTAGCCGCGGTCCTTCATTCGCGCGGCGACATTTGACACCTGAAAAAGGTCTCCGTTCCCGAACAGGATGAAATGGTCGTCAGGGGTCATGAAGTCGAAATATTCGAGCAGGTCGTCGTCGAAGCTGGCCTCGCGAATGAAGAAGGCGCCGGGGATGGTCTGGAATTCCCCGTCGGTCCGGAGCCGGGTGTCGACGAAGAGAAATTCTCCCTCGTCGTACAAGGCCAGGGCTTCCTCGATCCCTGTCAGGGGAGCGGCCAGCTCGAGTTCGTATACCACCGGGTCAGCCAAAAAGGGCAGGCCGTCGCTGCGCAGGAGCCAGGATGCCGCGGTGGCGATCAGGGCGAACAGCACCAGCAGACCAGCCTCCCGCAAGGCGGATGACCACTTGAATTGCGCCGGTGCGGGCGGAGGTGAGGTCCGGGAGTGCATCGCCGCTCTACAATCTCACCATGTAGGTTATCGGGACCTTGATGACCGGAGTATCTGGCTGATCGGTGTGGATGATCAGGGTGCCCTTGATATGGCCTTTCGACTCCTGGGCGCGGGGATCGGAACTGCTGATCGGATTGCCCTTGAGGATGATCCTGGTCTCGACATTGGGAATGGTCTCCATCACCTGGACGGAAATTTCAGGCAGGTCGATTTCGGCGCTGGTGACCTTGAATTCGGTGCCTTTTTTGAACGGGGACACCCGGATGGAATGCGAGAACGTCTTCTTGTAGCGGAAACTGATATGTTCGGGATTGACCATCAGGGTCTGCAGGATCCAGGCCTGCATCTCGATGTCGACTGTCGGCATTTCCTCGATGTTGGTCTTGACCCGCACATGATCGCGATGCCGTCCCGGCTCCATGTCCGCAGGGACGGTGATCTCGAGCATGGAAACCTGGGGGTTGCCTTCGTATCCGTCGACGGTGCTGATGGCGAAAAGGCCCTGGCGGGTCTTGTCGGCGCTGATCTCCAGCTTGGGCGCGTCCGTGGCGGTGAAGGTGACGCGTTTGGTCAGCACCTCGCCCTGCAGGGAGCGGGAAAAGCCGACGCGTTGTTGGGGCGGATCGATTATCAGCGCCGTATGCACCTTGGCCGTGATCGTGACGTCGACCTGGGGGCTGTTGGGATCGTTGGAATAGATGTTGACGAACTTGATCACCGAGCCGTTGAATTTCTTGCTGTTGAACTGGATGTCGATCTGGGTCGATTCTCCCGGGCCGAGGTTGTCCTTGGCCAGGGTGGGCACGGTACAGCCACATTCAGCCTTAACATCCAGGATGCTGAGCAACGCGGCACCTTCGTTCGTCACCGTCACGGTGGCGGTCCGGGTCTGTTGCTGTTTCATGTCCCCGAAATCGAAGAACAGCGGATCGACGGAGATGACCTGGGCGGCGGCCGGCGTCTGCTGCAGCGCCAGGGCAGCCAGAACGAGGAGGAAACAACCACTCATGTTTCGCATGGAAAACCTGCTTGGGTTCGACGTCATGATTGTCTCGGCAACCGGGTAATGTTCCCAAACCCGGAATTAACTTTCCAGTTCCCCTAATTTTGCCTCTTTTCGTCCCGGTGGCAAGCCCTTAGGATACCAGCAAGCTGTATGGAGGCGTCATGTTCGATTCGGATTTGAGTTTCGGCAAGGTGATCAGGGGATTGATCTTCCTGTTCCTGGTGCTGGTCGCCGGAACGGCCTGGTTTGCCATAGTGGAGGGATTCACCGTCCTGGACGGGTTGTACATGACCGTCATCACGGTCAGTACGGTCGGTTTCCGGGAGGTCCACGAACTTGACGGCTCCGGCCGGATCTTCGTCGTCCTGCTCATTGTCAGCGGCCTGACGGTGTTGACCTACACCCTGGGTTCGGTCGGCCGGGTCATTGTGGAAGGATCCATCCAACGATATGTCGGGAGGAAACGGATGCTGCGCGAAATCGATAAACTCCGTGAGCACTACATCGTCTGCGGCCACGGCAGGATGGGGCAGATCCTCTGCGAGGAACTGGTCAAGGAAAAAGTGCCTTTCGTCGTCATCGAAGGAGATGCCGCGGGCGCCGAAGCCCTGGTCGAAAAGGGCTACATGGTGGTCAATGGCGACGCCACCGAGGACGAGAGCCTGCGCAGTGCCGGCGTCATCCGAGCCAAGGGGTTGGTGGCCGTCGTTTCCAGCAACATGGACAATCTCTACATCACCCTTTCGGCGCGCGTGATGTGCCGTGAGGACAATCCCGGCCTCTATAATCCTGTCGCGGGCCACCGACCGACAGGCCTGCGAAAAGATCGAACGCGCCGGAGCTGACCGGGTCGTTTCTCCCTACGTAATCGGCGGAATGAGGATCGTGCAGGCCCGGCTGAGGCCCACAGTGAGTGATTTTCTGGAAATCGCGACCCGGAGCAGCGGATTGGACCTGATGTTCG
>CBDUYZ010000083.1:0-9289 GCA_965371575.1 uncultured bacterium | reverse complement strand
ATGATAATTGATTCCATGTTCTCATGTTTTTTCTGGAGGTTCATCCCAGGAGTGGAATTGGATCTCAACTGGGCCGGGGTCCCGATCATGTAGGGGGAATTGCCATGCTGAATTGTTCAAGAAAAATGTTGGTGCTGATGGGCCTCTTGGCCTTGGTCGCCCGGGGTGCGACCGCCCAGTGGTCGTCAGATCCTGCCGTGAATCTGCCCATTGCCGATGGACCGGGAGTGGAGGTTGTTCCCCAATGTGCGGCCACCTCCGACGGCGGCTGCTACGTGGGCTGGTTTGATTCGCCGGGTTTGGGGGATTACAAGGTCTTCATCCAGAGACTGAGCCCCTCAGGGGAGGAAATGCTTCCCCATAACGGGGTGCTCGTCAGCGAACATCCGTCCAAATCGTTCCTGTATGACTGGGCGATGATCACCGACCGCCACGACAATGTCGTGCTGGCTTTCTGCGACATCCGGGAAGGTGATTTCAGACCGTACATATACAAGCTGGATTCTGACGGGAACTTCCTCTGGGGTGCCGACGGCATCGCGCTGGCCCAAAGCGACGAAGTTTTCTGGGGGTTTCCAGATCTCACCGAAACTGCGAGTGGTGATATTGTCGTGGTCTGGCCCGATGGGGAAAAAGATACCGCCATCATGATGCAACGGCTTTCTCCCGCCGGGGACCTGTTGTTGGGGGCCGGCGGCCTCCAGATCGGTGGACAATCGGGAAAGAATGCCTACGCCGCCAAGGTGATACCGTCGGATGAAGACAACGTGATCGTCGCCTGGTCTCCCGACTACAACTATTCAGCCAAAAGACAGATCACGGCCCAGAAATTCGATCCAGCCGGGACCCCGCTCTGGGAGGACCAGGTGGATGTTTTCAACCGGGAAGCCATGGCCATGGGCACATATTTCAGCCTGCTGCCGGACGGTGTGGATGGAGGTTTTCTGGCCTGGACAAAGACCGAGGATTTGAAATTCACCTGCCAGGTTCAACACCTGACGTCCGAGGGCCAGGAACTGTTCCCGCACAACGGCCTGAACGCCTTTCCGGAATCGGCGTACCAACAACTCTACCCCGCGCTCAACCACGATCCGGCCACCGGGGAAATATGGCTGTTTTCCCGCTCCCAGAGTGTTGGCGGGGCCGCCTGGGGCCTGACAGGACAGAAGCTGGCCTCCGACGGCAGCCACTTGTGGGGACTCGCCGGCCGGGAACTGCTGCCGGTGGACAGCACCTTGAAGTATGCTCCCCGCAGCCTTTTGGTACCTGGTTCAGGCGCCATGGTTTTCCAGGTAACCGGCTGTACGCAGCCGGAGGACGAGTACATACTCATCGGCGCTCTGGTCGATGACGATGGGGATTTCGTCTGGCCTGAGGATTTCGTGGTGATGTCGTCGTTCCTGAGCGACAAGTCGAATCTTCGGGTCATCATGGGCAGCGACGGTGTGGCCAAGACAATCTGGAACGACCAACTCGACGGCCGGTGTGATATATACGGGCAGAACCTCAACCCGGATGGCACTTTGGGCGGATCAGCATCTCCAGTATTCGATTTACCCTCTTCATCGCCGGCAGCCATGTCGGTCTATCCCAATCCCTTCAATCCAGGAACCACCATTCGTTTTGATACAGGCGTTTCCCAGGCTGTTTCCTTGAGAATCTACAGTGTGGATGGACGGCTGGTGCGAACTCTCGTTGATGAGGTTCGAGGCGCCGGGAGAAATGAGGAATACTGGGATGGCAGGGACCATGAAGGGTCGGTCGTTTCCACCGGGGTATATTTTTCCAGGCTGAAGATCGGGGATTACGTCGAAACCAGGCACCTGGCTCTCGTCAAGTGACTTCGCCTGGGCGCCAGGGGCGCCTGATCAGGTGCCCCAATAACTGTACCTGATCGTTGGTCAGCGAGGGGTCGTCCGACCAGATGCACGCCGCGGTACCGGCCACCACCGGGCAGGCCCGGCCCCTTCGCTCTTTCCCACCGAATTTTATATATGCTACGGCAGGTCGCTTGCTCTTTTCGCCAGGTAGGTATCTGGGAAATCCCGGACGACCTGGGCCAGAATCCGCGCCCCGGCGGGATCCTCGAGTTCGTCGAGCACGAGACCCAGATCGAGCAGCACCGTTCCGTCACCGGGCCGCTGTTCCGCAAGCCGGCTCAGGATGTCGCGCGCCAGCGGTAAATCACTCTCCTTGTAGGCCAGGTGAGCCGCGAGAAACCGGAACCGCCAGTCCGCAGGGAATATCTGCCGGGCATCGTCCAGCAGGTTGCGGGCCATGCCCAGCTCCGCAATTGCCAGGTAACCGGCAGCACGCCAATAAACCAGTTCAGCGGAAGGATGCTCAGGCACCTGTTCCCGGCTCAGTTGAGCGAGCACGGTGCGTGCCTGGCTGGATTTCAGCTTATTCCCCTTGCGGTAGATGGTCCGGGTGACGGGTTCCAGATGGAGCATGTCCAGGTGCACGAGTCCCTGGCGCGAATCCTCCTGCAACGAGGCTGCCAGGACCTGACGGGAGTCCGCCAGGGCATCTTCTCGGTCGGGCCGCGTCACTGACCAGAATATGGCCAGGCAGAGGACGGCAGCCAGTGCGGCCGCCGCCGGCCGGTGCCAGCGAGGTCTGAACGTGGCAGGTGCCGGTTGTTCAACGGTCCTGAGGGAGTCGTGGCCTATGGCTCTGCCCAGCTCAAGGAGATCGGCGGGGATTTCCTTGAACTGGCCGGCCTGGGCCCCGGTGCGGGCACGAGTCAACTCGGCAAAAATAGCGAAGCAACTCGGACAACGCGCCAGGTGCCGTCTGGCAGGCTCCGGAAGATCACCCTGCAAGGCCTGTTCGACCATGACGGCGAGTTCCGTGTCGGGGATGTGATTTTCGTTATCCCTCATTGCTCTTGTGTCTCCTTCCTGATTCAGAGAACAAGACCCTGAGCCGACGCAATCCCCGCTCGATCAAGGAGTAGACTCTGCGCTGACTGCCCACCCGCAGTTCCTGGGAGATCTGCCCGGCGGTATACCCCGCGAAGAACCTGAGACCCAGCACATCTCGCTCCAAGCTGGGCAACTCGTCCAACAGACCTCGTAACCTGGTCAAGTCGGCCGCCGCCTCGCGCCGCAAAAGAGCCGTTTCCGGGTTCTGGTCCTCACGCTGAGCCCGGTGCCGCCACTTGAGTTCATCGAGAAACTCCAGAAGCATTCCCGAAGTCGCCCCGATCGACCTGGCCTCCAGATCGTAGGCCAACCGACGGCTGCTGCCGCGGTCGATCCGCCCTTCCATCCGGCGGATGGACTCCGCCAGGTCTTCCAGGGCCAAGGGCGCGCCTTCCCGACTCAAGCGAGCACAGATCTCGATGAAAGACATTCCTTCCAGATAGTACAGCCGGTAGATTTCCTGCTCTTGCTTGGAACAGGAACGTAGCCACCGCGGGAGTTCCCGCCGACCGTACTTGTGGCGCAAAAAGTCCAGACACCTGCTGCGTGCGACCACTGTGACCCACGTGGAAAGAGCGGCCCGGCCATCGTACTGTGCCAGCTTCCCATCGTGGAAGACCTGCAGAATATTCACATACATTGTACGCCGGTCGTCCTGGGATTCCCGCAGGAGATAGCGTTTGATCACCGAATAAATCAGGCCCGAGTAATCCTCGACGAAGGCATACCAGGCCTCGGTGGGGTTTTCCGGACTTTCGCGGGTGATCTTACCAGGTTCCTGCATGTTTCCCGACCTGCATGACATTGTGGTAGATGACAATGACTTACTATAAATATAACAGATTTGTGACCCCGCGGGTCAAGCGCTTGGTGGTTTTTGCCGCAATTTCTCTGCCAGGCGAACGGTGGAGTTTCGTGGCGAAAGAGCAGGGAGCTGAGCAAAACAGCTGGTTTTCCCCGTTGGATAGTGTGGTATGCTTACCGGCACTGAATATCTTCAGGCCCGGGGTACTGGGCCCAAACCCAGGTGAGGGATGGGGCCCGACGATCCCCAAGATCAACAATATGTTCTGCCTACAACTTTCCCGACCTCTGCCGACGCTCATCTGGCTTCTGGCTTTAGTTCTTATGGGGCAATTGGCTGCCTGCTCCCAGGAAAAAACGACTGATACCCTGCTGTCGATCCCGAATCTGTCACCGGAACTGGCCCGCCATCTGATCGCGGATGACGATTCTACCTTTGCCCGCTACTGCCGGGAAGCGGGCGCCGTAGTTCTGATGCACGGCCGCAACTCCCTCTGCAGGTACCGCCGGGAAGGTGTGGACGGAGACTACGCTCGCAGGGATGCCCTGGTATTTCCCCACTGGGCAAGAATCGACAGATGCCTCATGGAGATATACGAAATCGAGAGCAGTAAAAGTGGAGTTGATATTTGGGTGGCCATGTCTGTCGCCGAACGGAAAAATTTGGATCGCCGGTTGCTCACCTACCATGCGTTGAGCAAAAACGAGACTCTGCCCGCGGAGCTCAAAGAGCGCCGACTGCTTGAATCGCTGGATAACATTCAGGAATCCGAGCCGTTCATAAGCCGAGCACAGGTCCTTGATGACCTGTCCGGCGTGATGCTCGTACTTGATCGATTCGCAGATCACCGCAGCTATCTGGAGCAGGCCATCGCAGCTGCCCGAATCGACCAGGGGTTGATGCATCTGAGTCACATGTTGGGAGTGCTCGGCTGTCTCCACCAGAGCGCAAGTGACGTCGATTCCATGAGGATCTGTTGGGACGAGGCCCTGGACATCGCCAAGCGCCATCGGCTGGCTGGCAAGGCGGCCCGGATCCACATCTTCTACTTCGGACACTTTCTGCATCGGGGCCAGCTTGCGCTCGCCAAGAAACATCTGGATCAGGCCATGGAGGTCTGTCGCGAGTTCAAGGGCAAATTCTACGAGTTGCGTGTTCTCATGAATCTCATGAAGTTGCACATGGATCTGAAGTGCTGGAATCTGGTGCAACGGGATCTGGAGCGGATCGAGGTCCTGGAAGGAGAGTTACAGCGATCCGCCATGCAAGCGGTGGCTGAGGACTATTTGCGGAAGATCCGGAGGCTGAAAGCGCACTATTTGATCTCGGTTGGACGACAAGAAGAAGGGCTACGGATCCATTCCGCTCTGGCGGCCATGGACTGGTCACACCACTCAAGAGCAGACCGGGCCAGAACCCTGGGGACCTGGGGGGCCGATCTGGTGGACCTCGAGAATTTCCAGGAAGCCATTTCCGTGCTGGAAGAGGGTGTGGCCCTCTGTCGGGAAAAGACCATGCCGGAACTGGAGGTAAGGTTTTGGTGCCCTCTGGCGCAGGCTCATCTTTCCCTGGGAAACAGGCAAGCCGGCCAGATGGCACTGGCTGAATTCAGGCTGCTGGCTGCAACCGAAAACCGCCTGCTAACCATGCAATGGCTGAAGCACGATGTTCTGAATATCGAATTGCAGGGCAAGATCGGCCAGCCGGCGGATGTGGCCCTCTCTGTAGTCCAGGCCACCGAGCGTCTGCAGGGGTTCTTGCTGAGCCTTGACGCCGACCTCGAGGGTGACCTTCTGTTGGCTGAGGCGGACGATCTCCGTTTCTTGCTGCATGACCTGGTGCAGGATGATCCCCGGACCGGTTACCAGCTGGAATTGTTGTGGCGGCAGGCTTTGAGCAGACGGTCGGCCGGCGCCAATGTCGACTACCTGCCCATGTCCGCGTGCGGGAATCTTGTATCATGTTTCCTGCGCGATGAGGCGGGATGTGAGGAGGCCGCTCGGGAGATCGGCCAGCAATTTGCTGAACTTGACGCGCTGCGAGCGATCCATCTCAGCTACCTGATGCGTCCGGAAGAGATTACTCTCTTCGTGGCGAGTGCGAACGGAGTTTCCCGGGCGGTTCTGGCCGCCGGCACTCGGGAAATCACCAACCGGGTCAAAGCAGCCCTCGCTGACCTGACCGCCGATCCCGATGATCCTCAGGCATTAATCCCGCGGAAATTGCAGGAAGAGTTGCAACAACTGGGGAGGATTCTGCTGCCCCCGGAAATTTTGCCGCTGGTTGAGGCCGACCGGTCCGCAAAACCGTTGTTGCTGATTTCAGCCGGCGGCATCTTGCGCCGGCTTCCCTTCGCGGCGCTCAGTGTGGCCCAAGACGAGTACCGGCCTCTGCTGCTGAGCCTGGACGTGGCTTATTTGCGTTCTGCAATATTGGCGCCCGTCGTTCAACCGACCTCGGCCCCGGGGCTCATCCTGGCGAATCCGGTGCCCGCGGCTGAACTGGTGCGCTGGCTGGGCCCGTTTCCGGATCTGAGTCAGGGCATGGCCGAGGCCCAGTTCCTGCACGATCTGCGTCCGGATGCCCGGTTTTTTCGCCGGGAAGAAGCCACCAAAACCGCTTTGCTGGCCAACTGGGAACAGGCGTCGTTCATCCATCTGGCCTCGCACGTGGTGAGGGATCCCGAACTGCCTTACCTGATCCTCATCCCGCTTTCACCCGGCGACGGTGATGCCCGGTTCGAAGCCACGATTCTTGAGGTATCGGACATCAGGAAAGCTCGTTTGCATGAGTGTGAACTGGTGGTCCTGGCGAGTTGCGGCAGCGGCGCACCCTACCTGACCGGGGAATCGGCTTCGCCCAGCCTGGCCGAAGCATTTGCCGACGCCGGAGCAGGCAGTGTGGTACAGACTTTCTGGAAGGTACGGGATGAGGATGCCCGCCAGCTGATGAACCGGTTCTGGCGGGCCTGGGCGGTCGAGGGCAAAAGCCCCATCAAAGCTTTGGGCGACGCCCGGCGGGAGACGATCCGGCAAGGGGACGAAATCCGCCACCCATTTTCCTGGGCCACCTATTCCCTGCTGTTCCAGCGCCGCGCCGAAGATTGACGACGGTTTGCTGATTCTCCAAACCGTAGCCGATCCGGTCTTCCGCTTGCCCCCGATACGACCCAGGGATTCCTGTTGGAAAAATAGCCCGACATCATGCATCATGGTTCGGGGATAAGGCAGGAGACAGGATCTAGCAGGGGGTGGCAGGATGCTGACCCGGATGAGTGATGGAGCGCACCCACGGTTTGCCGGACCGGTGACCGCGGTGGTGGTGGCGGTTCTCGTGGCCGCTGTTTTTTGTCTGGCCGGGACCGAAGCGGTGGCCCAGGTCGGATCGGTACAGGACTGGAATGATTCAGTCGATCCCCTGGAAGGTGGCATCGGCCTCCACTACGGAAAGGTGGGCGGGCACGGTCTGTCCTTTCGCCTGCCGATCGAATGGTGGCTGTATTTCCAGGTTTCCGGCGGCATCTGGCATACCACCGAACACAAGCAGCACAATATCGGTTTCCAGTTGAATTACCTGCTGCGGCAGGATCAGCGCATGCGCATCTTCCTCGCGGCGGGAGCCGCGTATTTCTTGGAGGACGAACAGGTGAGCGCGGATGTCTGGCAAAAGGACAAGCACTGGAATTTTGGGATGGGCGTCGGTCTGGAGTTACTGACGGGAAAACGCTGGTCCCTGCAGATCGAAGGCGATTTCGCCTATCATGGCGACAGCGGCGACATCAAGGTCATACCCCAGGCCGGCGTCTACTACTACTGGTAAGGGGCAAGGTGGATATTCGCGCCTATAACCGTCAGGCCTGGGACCGCCAGGTAGCCGATAAGAGTCCCTGGACCGTACCAGTAGATACGGCCGTCGTCGAAGCGGCCCGCCGAGGCGAGTGGCGAATAATCCTGACCCCGACCGTGGCCGTACCAAGAGACTGGTTCGGTGACCTGGCGAATTGCGATCTGCTGTGCCTGGCTTCGGGCGGCGGCCAGCAGGGGCCGATCCTGGCGGCCGCCGGCGCCCGGGTCACGGTGTTCGACAATTCACCCGCCCAGCTGGCGCAGGATCGTCTGGTGGCCGAACGGGACGGTCTTGAACTGCGTACCGTCGAAGGTGACATGGCCGATCTCGGCGCTTTCGCCGACGAGAGTTTCGACCTGGTCGTTCACCCGGTGGCCAATTGTTTCGTGCCCGACCTCGTGCCCGTGTGGCGGGAGGCGTTCAGGGTGTTGCGTCCCGCCGGAGCCATCCTGTCCGGAATGATGAATCCGGCCTATTACTGCTTCGACTACGAACTGGCCGAAAAGGGAGAGCTCAAGGTCCGGCACAAGCTGCCCTACTCGGATGTCGCCAGCCTGGATGAGGCCACGCTCGCGCAATACCGGCGGCAGGGGATGCCCATGGAGTTCAGCCACACGCTGACCGAGCAGATCGCCGGCCAACTCGAAGCCGGTTTCCTGCTGGCCGGATTCTACGAGGATGATTTCGGACCCGCCATCGACGACACCCTGAGCCGTTATACGCCCACCCTGATGGCCACGCGCGCGGTCAAGCCGCGCAAGCCCTGACATGAAGAACCGCGCAACCCGCGCCTGGTGTTTCTACGACTGGGCGAATTCCGCCTTCGCTACCACCGTGATGGCCGCTCTCTTCCCGCCGTTCTTCCGCGAGTTGGCCATCGCCGCGGGCCGGGGTGAAGCCGAGGCCACGGCCCTGTGGGGATACGTGACCGCGGGCGCCCTGCTGCTGATCGCCGTTACGGCCCCGGTGCTCGGCGCGGTGGCCGACGCCATCGGTGGGCGCAAGAAGTTCCTGGCCTTCCTGGCGGGTCTGGGGATTCTGGCGACGGGATTGTTCGCCACCCTGGGCACCGAGGGTTGGCGCACGGCGGCCTTGCTCTACGTCGCGGCGAACTTCGGTTTTGCGGGTTCGATCATCTTCTACGAATCGCTGCTGCCCAGCCTGGCGCGGGGCAGGGACATGGATCGCCTCAGTGCCCAGGCCTACGGACTGGGTTACGCCGGCGGGGGCCTGCTGCTGGTTGTCAATCTGCTGTGGGTGATGCACCCGGAATGGTTCGCCATGCCGGACCGGGGGTTTGCCGTTCGGGCCTCGTTCGTGAGTGTGGCGGTCTGGTGGGGGCTGTTTTCCCTGCCGCTGTTCAAGTTCGTTCCCGAGCCTCTGGTCAAATCCCTTGAAGATGGGAAAGCCGCCGGTCCGGTCCTGGTCCAGGGTTTCCGTCGCCTGGCCGTGACTCTGCGGGAGATCACGCGCTACCGCCAGCTCCTGATCTTCCTGGCCGCCTACTGGATCTACAACGACGGCATCGGCACCATCGTCAAAATGGCCACCGCCTACGGATCGGAAATCGGCATCGGCATGACCGACCTGATCGGCGCCCTGGTCCTGACCCAGGCCGTCGGTATTCCCTTCGCGATTCTATTCGGCCGCCTGGCGCGTCGGACGGGTCCCAAACCGGCCATCCTGCTGGCGCTGAGTGTTTATCTGGTTA
>CBDUYZ010000082.1:0-9300 GCA_965371575.1 uncultured bacterium | reverse complement strand
ACTCCTGCGGATTACCGGGTTCTTTCCCGACTGCCATACATCATCTCGCGCCGTACCCAAGAAGGCTCTCCCGGAATCGGGAAGGATCTTTAGTCGACAAAGGCACGGTAGGGAAAGTTACCCTTCCCGGTAGTTTCCGGTTATTGTTCCGGGAGTCGTTTCCGGCTTCTTGGCGGCGAGTTGGAGGCCACACATCACCAATAACCCGGCCAACGCTTTAGAACCAGCAAAGGAAACTACCCCGGATGGCCCTGCTTTCCCTGCAAGACGCATACTTTGACTACGGCAGGGAAAAGATCCTGCGCGGAGTCGACATTGCCATCCAGCCGGGGGTGAAATATGCCCTGGTCGGGGCGAACGGGGCGGGAAAAACCACCTTGCTGGCGGCCATGGCGGGCGACCTCCAGCTGCACGGTGGGACACGCCAGGTCATGGGATCAGCCTCGGTCCGCATGCTGCGGCAGGAAACCACCATCGATCCGGACGCCAGCGACACGGAACTCCTGCTCGATGCGGTAGCAGGTTCGGCTTTTACCCGGGAACGGGAGCTGGAAAGCAGACTGGCGGCGCTGACGGGGGAGCTGGCAGACGCCGTGCCCTCGGTCCAGGCCACGCTGGTGGAACAACAGGGAAAACTCCAGGATGAGTTCGAGCATCTGGACGGCTATACTATGCAGTCCCGGCTGAAAACGGCTCTGCGTGGTGTCGGCCTGATGCCGGAAACCTGGGCCCGCCCTATGAATCGATTGTCAGGCGGGGAGAGGCGTAGAGCCGCCCTGGCGACGGTCCTGCTGGGAAAAGGGGACCTGTTGCTGCTGGATGAGCCGACCAATCACCTTGATCTGGAGTCCTGTGAATGGCTGGAAGGGTTCCTCGAAGCTTACGCCGGCGCCGTGGTGCTCGTTTCCCATGATCGACACTTTCTGGATCGGGTCGCGAAGAAGACGCTGCATCTGGATCGTGGCCGGCTTATCAGCTACTCGGGCAACTATACCTTTTACGACGAGCAAAGCCAGTTGCGCCATCAGCAGGATCTGAACGCCTGGCAGCGGCAACAGACGCGCATCCGCCAGACCGAGGACTACATTCGGCGCAACATCGAAGGACAGAAGACGAAACAGGCTCAGTCGCGCCGCAAGCAGCTCGAAAAAGAGGAAAAGCTGGAAAAACCCACCACCGAACCCGGCCTGTTCCGCTTTCATCTTAGCCCTGTACGGCCCAGCGGCGGCACGGTGCTGGAAACCGAGGGACTGTCCAAGGGCTGGGGCGGCCGAATCCTCTTGTCGGGTCTGGATCTGCATATTTCCCGGGGCGATCGCCTCGGTATCATCGGCCCCAACGGTTGCGGCAAATCAACCCTACTCAAGATGCTGACCGGCCGGATCATCCCCGATGCGGGTCGGGTGGTGATCGGACACAACGTCGATATTGGTTTTTACGACCAGGAACTTTCCGGGGTCTCGGACCACAACACCGTGATCGCCGAAATGATATCCGTGGATCCGGTCTTGACCCTCGGCGAACACCGGTCCTTTCTGGGGGCCTTCGGTTTCGGCGAGGACCTTCACGATCGCCAGGTGGCCCACCTGTCCGGCGGCGAGCGCGGCCGGTTGTCGCTGCTGCGATTGATCAAGGAGGGCCACAACACCCTGCTGCTGGACGAACCGACCAATCACCTGGATATACGCAGCCGTGAATCCCTGGAAGCGGCGCTGGCCGAATACACGGGCACCATGGTGGTCATATCCCACGATCGCCGTTTCCTGGACAAGATCGTGCAGAAGCTGATCGTGTTTACCGCCACCGGCGTACGGGTCTTCGCCGGCAACTATGCCGATTATGTTTGGAAACAAAAACAGGAACAACAGGTCACCGCAGCGATCACCAAGCCCGCCACCGTGACGGACACACGGAAGAAGGAAAAACAGTCCGCCGTCAGGTCCGCCGAGACGCCGGTGACTCTGAGCAAGAACGAAATCAACCGCCGCCGGCAGTGGATCGGCGAGATCGAGGCGAAGATTCTCGAACTGGAGTCCGCCAGGGACTCCGTGCTGTCGGAGATGGGATCGCCCACCCTGGACAACGATCGCCGCCTCGAATTGGGCCAACAGTGCTCCGGGATCGATGCGGAACTCAAAACGGCATTCGCTGACTGGGAAAAATGGAGCCTGGAAATAGAACAAGGTGTCGTCGGCCCGACTTCCGGAAAAAGCGTGGAGTAACATGGGAACCAGACGTGACGAGGAAAAAGGATTCTCCACCGAAATACCGCGCGAACAGGCGATCCTGGTCGGGGTCCATCTGCCGGCCGCCTGGGCCGGCGGCCTGGGGGGTGATGCGGATCTGCCCGAGCTGGCACGCCTGACCGACACCGCCGGCGCGGACGTGGTGGGTAGTCTGGAACAGCGCCGCCATCGCCCCGTGCCCCGCACTTTCCTGGGTAAGGGGAAACTCGAGGAACTCCAGGAGCTGGTGGAGAAGACCGGGGCCAATCTGGTAATCTTCGACAACGACCTGTCGCCGGCCCAGGGACGCAACCTGGAAAAGGCCCTGGACGTGAATATCCTCGACCGGACCGAGCTCATCCTGGACATTTTCGCCAACCACGCCAGCACGCGACAGGCCCGGCTCCAGGTCGAGCTCGCACAGCTCCATTATCTGCTGCCGCGACTGACCCGACTGTGGTCGCACCTCGAACGCCAGGCCGGCGGCATCGGAACGCGCGGTCCCGGCGAAACACAGCTGGAAACGGACCGCCGTCTGCTCAACAAACGCATCGCCGTGCTTGACCGAGCTCTTGAGGACATCGAAACCACGCGCCAGACCCAGGTCCGCTCACGCCAGGGTGAGTACACCGCCGCCCTGATCGGCTACACCAACGCGGGCAAATCGACGTTGATGAACGGTATTACCGGCGCCGGCGTGTACGTCAAGGATCAGCTCTTCGCCACCCTGGATGCCACCACTCGCAGGGTCGATGTCGATGAACGGCGCCGATTCCTGTTGACGGACACGGTCGGATTCATCCGGCGTCTGCCCCATCACCTGGTTGAAAGCTTCAAGGCCACCCTGCAGGAAGTGCGCGACGCCGATCTGATGGTCCACGTGGTCGATGCCTCGAGCGAGGATCCGGAGCACCAGATCACTTCGGTCAATAACGTGCTGCGGGAGATCGTGCCCGGGGAGAAGGCCACGCTGCTCGTGTTCAACAAGATGGACCTGGTGGATGGTGAGCTTTTCGTCAATGGTTTCAGCCGCAGCCACCCAGGCGCGGTTTTCGTGGCCGGCAGGTCGCAAGAGGGCGCGGCGGAGCTGCGCGAAGCGATCCTCGCCAGACTGACCGGAAACGAGCTGATCCGCACGATACGCCTTCCCATCACCAACCTGCACTGTCTCAGCCCGTTCCACCGTACAGGCTCGGTTTTGGAGCAGGATTTCGAGGAGGACATGTGCCTGGCTACACTGCGCCTGACCCAAGAGGAACTCAACCGTCTGTTGTCCCGCGAAGGAGCTGTTCTGCTGGAAACCCCGCCCCGCGAATCCTGATCTCGTTCAATCAGGCCCGCTCCTTGCGTTGCTGCTGACAGGTCTGCTTGGCCCCTGTGGATAATTGCAAAGCGCCATCTCTAAGCGGGCCATCCACCGTGCGATGCCCTGGAATTTGCTGACACCCCCTCTAAAACCCGCGAGATCAAAGGATTTCAAATCCCGGATCACGGCACAGGGTTTGCAGCAATGATACCGAGCAAAGTGCCCGGATGAATTCCATGTGTCTTGAGAAAAAGCCTTAAAGCGCTCGGAAAACGGCCCGAATAAGGTACAGACGCATTGAAACAGGGTTGCAAATCGCGAACGGACCCGGGGGTTTGGCTATGGGTAGTATCAGAATTAAGAGGTGGAACGAGATGCCGCGCTTCAATCACAGCAGGCAGGGATTTTCCCTGATCGAGTTGATGGTGATCGTCGCCATAGTGGGCGTCATCGCGGGGATCTCTGCTCCGCCGATCTTCCGCTATGTCAACTCTAACCGCCTGCAGACCAACGCCGACAGAATGGCGTCGGACCTCCAGTACGCCCGTACCCTGTCCGTTTCCAGCAATGTCGTCCTGCATTTCTCAAGCACCCCGGGCGGCTACACGCTGACCAGGCCCGCCTCCGGGGACACAATTCGGGAAAGAACCTTTGAACACGATCTGGGGCTGGCAACGACTCAGTCGTCCGACTTCTATCCCTGGGGCATGGCCGATGCGGCGGTGTTCAATCTTTCCAACAGCACCGGCACCATGGTGGTAAATCTTTTGCCCACGGGCCTTGTGGAGGTGGACTAGATCATGATGTGCAAGCTGAACAGGAAAATAAGAAAGATTCTGGCGACCGGCCGGCTGTCCGGTTTCGGCCGTGAGGGCTTTACCCTGGTGGAGATAATGATGGTGTTGATGATCCTCACGTTGGGCGTGCTGCCCATCGCGGTCATTCAGCACCGAGCGCGCCATGAAGTAAGCGAGGCCGACCGCCACACCCAGGGTATCCAGGTGGCCCAAATGCACCTGGAACGGCTCAAGGGGATGGGTTTCGGCAACGCCGCAGCCGATTCGGGCGTGGCAGGCAACATCACCTGGAACGCTCAGGTGACAAATGTCGCCTTCGGTTTGGATCGCATCACTGTGATCTCGACCTGGGCAACTGACCGTGGACAACAGTCGATTACCGTCGCGGACCTGATTTCTACGCGCTGACGAGGGAATGGGAATGAAAACAATGAAAACCATCAAGCAAATCGACCGTCTTGGTCTTACCCTCACCGAGCTGATGATATCCTTGGCCATCTTCGGGGTCATCATGGTCGTGCTTTTCGGGTTCCTGTCCGGAGCGCGCAACAGCTACAGCGACACCAGGGAACGGGCCCAGTATCAGCTGACCATGCGGGCGGTGATGTCCCTGGTTACACGGGAAATCCGTTCTACCGGCTGCGACCCCAGCGAGGCCGGCTTCGACTATTTCGCCGTGGCGGACCTGAGCCAACTGGAGTGCCGTATGGACCTGAACGGCGATTCAGATTTCACGGATACCGGCCCTGATGAAAACATCGCCTACTCCCTGGTGAACAAAGAACTGATCCGGAACAACGGGACGGGGGACCAGGTGATCATGCGGGGAGTCCAGTCGCTCATCTTTACCTACTTCGACGCCGAGGGGAACCAGCTGGCCTCCTTGCCCCTGAGTGCCGCGAACCGGGCCCTGATCCGTCACGTGAGCATCTTTATCCAGGGCGAGACCGATCGCGGGGAACCCGTGACCTACACCACCCGCGTCGCGTTGCGCAACGGGTGATAAGACATAATCGCATGGACCGGGAGCAGAACATGAGCCATACCGAGATGAAAACCACAACCAGCGCACTGGACCGAGAAGGTTTCGCCATGGTGACCACCATTTTAGTGGTGCTGATCCTCAGCGTGCTGGCGGTCGGCGTGGCGTGGATCGCCTCGTCGGAAAAGAAGACGACTTTCGCCGAGGCCGTCCATATGCAGTCGGTCTTCTCCGCCGACGCCGGCGGTGAAGCCGGTATCAACTTCCTTCGCATGTCCGACACTCCTCCGCCCATAATCGACTTCTCGACCAGATTGGTCCGCAGCCAGGGCAGCACGACACTGCAGGGATCGCAGACCTTCGAATACGAGGCCTTCTTTCTGCAGAAACGGCTCAAGCCGGGCTGGGGTCTGGACTATCTGGATTACGATTATCTGATTGCCTCCGAGGGCGCCGCCTCCCGTACGGGTGAAAGCGGCGTGGACCTGGTGGCCAGCCGTCTCTACATGCAGGGATATTGAGCCGACAAGGAGGATTTCATGGGGGAAAGGGGGAAAGCACTACTGATAGGGGGATAATTTAGCGGGCCGGTTTTCGGCACGCCGACAAAGCAGGAGAAACAATCATGCTGAGTCACAGGAACAACAAACCCCGGTACGTGATCACGACGCTTTTGCTGGGCATGATCATGTCCGCCCTGACCATCCCGATCGACACCATCGCCGAGGAAATGTGCGAAGTTCCCCTGTTCGTCATGCAGAACAGCGGCGGCGCCAACCTCATGATCCTGGCGGACAACTCGTTCTCCATGAACATGGTGATCAATCATGAAGGATATGACAAGGACTCCGTGTGGCCGGGAGAATTCGACAACGACGCCACATATTTCGTGGCGAAAAGCGGCGGGTTCGAACCGAACGACTTCAACATAAACTACGCCGCATCCCCCACGCTGTACCTGGTCAACTCGGACAACGGCGAGGACGGCCGCTACTCGGGCAACTACCTGAACTGGTTGTACTACCACGCCACCGAGAATCAGCGCAACACCGCACCGACCGTCACCCGGATCCAGGTTCTCAAGCTGGTTCTGAACAATATCGTCGACCGGTCCGACCAGCTTCGCATTGGGATCACCGTCTTTCAGAAGAGCAACGACGGCGGTAACATCATCGGCCCCATCGGCAAGAGCCACGTCGCCCTGCAGGCGATCATCTCCGGTATCACCGCCAACGCCCAGACCCCGACGGGAGAATCCCTGGAATCGATTCTGGACTATTTCGGTCACAAGACCCAGTCCCCCATCGAGAACGAGTGCCAGTTCAACTTCATCCTGCTGGTTACCGACGGATTGCCGACCATGGATGTTGATGTGAGTTCCTATCTGCACGACGCCGACGGCGACGGCAACGATCCTGGCGATTGCGCCAGCATCGGCGCGCCGTACGACAACGCCATGGAATGCAGCGATCACATGGATGACGTGGCCTACTGGATGGCTCACGAGGACGTCGCCCCCCACTTCGACGAAGTCCAGAATATCTTTACCTACGTGATCGGATTCCACGAAGACGCCGATATCCTGCGGGAAACCGCCGATAACGGCCTGGGTCTGTATTTCGAGGCCAAGAACGCCGTGGAGCTGTTCGCCAGCATCGAGTACGCGCTGCAGGACATCCTGCGCCGCATCTCCGCCGGTGCGGCGGTGGCCGTGGTCTCCTCCGAGAGCAACACCGACGACCGCATGTACCGCGGCAAGTTCATGCCCGTGGATTGGGAAGGATACCTCGAGTGCTACGCACTGCCATGTGAGGAAGGCGATCCCTGCCTGTGGGAGGCGGGAAGTCTACTGCGCGCCCGTAATCTGGACACCAGGATAATCTTCACGGCCCTGGGCGAGGACATGTACATGTTCAAAACAGGCAACGCCGGGTTTCTGCGGGACAAAATGAACGCAGCCGACGACATCGAAGCGGCCGATCTGATCGACTGGGGCCGAGGCAACCCCGTCGATGGTTACCGTGATCGCCAGGAACGGGTTCTGGGTGACATCATCCACTCCACGCCGGTGGTGGTCGGGGCGCCTTCGCAGTACGTCCCGGAAGAAAGCTATGAGGTCTTCAGGGAAGCCAACGAATTCCGCCGCAAGATGATCTACGTGAGCGCCAACGACGGCATGGTCCACGGGTTCGACGCCGAGACGGGCAACGAACACTGGGCCTTCGTGCCGGAATTCGCGTTGCCGAAGTTCGCCGTCATGGCGGATTCGTTCTACTGTCATACCTATTCCTGCGACCAGACCGTGGCCGTGAAGGATATCAAACTCAACGGCGTCTGGAGGACGGTGATGGTCGCCGGCGGCGGCGAGGGCGGTTCTAGCCTCTTCGCCATGGATATCACCGACCCCGACTCACCGGAGGTCTTGTGGCAGGCGGATCTGCCGAACGGGAAGAAGAATCATTCCGAGGTGGAAATGGTTTCCATCGCCGGCATGCCGGTGGTGCTGGTGGGCAGCGGCATGGATGCCGACAACATGGAAGCTTACCTGTACGCCTATCACGGTGCCACGGGTAATCTGATGGGGACGACCCTGTTGAGCAGCGACCCCATCGCCCTGCGCAACAAGGCCAGCCGGCCCGCGGTGGTGGACCTCAATCTGGACGGGCAGGCAGACATTGTCTACATGGCCGACATGCTCGGCAAGGTGTACCGGATCAAATTGAACGGCAGCTACGAGCCCTCGGGCTGGCAGGTCACCACCCTGTACGAGGGTGACCGGGAAATCCAGGCTGATCCGGTGGCGGCCCTGGGGCCGAACGGCGCCATATATGTCTATTTCGGGACAGGCGTCTACATCGATGTGCCCGACATGACGAGCCTCAATGTCAACTCGTTCCTCTGCGTGTTCGATCACCATGACGGCACCACTGCAACCATGGCGGATATGGTCGACCAGACCTCCAGTATCGTTGACGTTGGCAGCAGCAGCGGCTGGTACATCAATCTGTGGAACGCCGATGGTGAACGCGCCACCACGCAGGCCGTGGTGGTGGCCGAGACGGTTATCTTCACCTCATTCGCGCCGTCGGACGACATCTGCGTGGCGGGCGGCGTCTCGTATATGTATCAGATGAGCTATGACGACGGCGGCATCCCGGACGTGGACTACATGTCGGACGAGGAAGATCGTTCGGTCGAAATCGGCGAAGGCATCGCCTCGTACCCGGTGGTCGACCTTTCCGGAGGAAACGTGGTGGTTCAGTCGAGCGACGCAAGCATCAACGTCGAACCTATCGCGGGGATCATTCAGCGCCTGGTTGTGCATTCGTGGCAGGAGAACTACAGCCATATACAGTAGCCGCCGGCCGAGGTCGCCAGCGGCGATTTGCATCAAGCCCCACAGTGGGAATAGATACAGGAGGATCGAAAAATGAAAACCCCGAAACTGGCAATGATCTGCCTGGTCTTTGCACTGGCCACCATGGTCGTGGCCGATGCAGAAGCTTGGTTCAAGAAGAAAGACCTCAAGGGGTCACGCACGGAAAAAGCCGCTGAGCTGAAGATTCCACGGCGCTTCGACAACAATCCCACCATGGACTTCCTGGGTGGAACACTGTCCCGGGATGCCCATTCCGGCTGGAAAATTGGGAACACCTCCCTGTACCTCCACAAGGACTGTGTGGTCACCATGGACGGCGCCGAGGATGGCTGGCTGGAAGCAGGTCGCCAGGCGGTCGTCATGGGTTCCCGGGTCGGAAGTGCGGTCAGTGCCCGGTCGATACACATCGCCCAGCCCGAGTACAAGACGATCGGGCTCAGCCAATCAAAAGAGCCCAAGGAGGCCGGCCCGAATCCGAATGTCGGCAGGATAACCAGACCGGCGGAATAGCCGCGCCGCGATTGACCATGAGAAAACGCCGGACCCGTCGCGGGGCCGGCGTTTCTCTGTCCGGAAAGCCGGCTAGCAGGCGGTTTTTCAAAAGGCTGCTA
>CBDUYZ010000081.1:0-9439 GCA_965371575.1 uncultured bacterium | reverse complement strand
TTGAATAGTCGATTATTGCCAGCGGGGTGTGTTTCTTTAGGATCCCCTGGTCGTAAAGGTTGGCAAGACCTATGACAGCAAGACTGAACGCGTCTCTGTCAAGGGAGTCTTGGAGACCCATTTCGTGGTATAGGGTCTCTATCTCCCAAAGCAGATCGGCTTCACCGCCGGTGCTTTCACCTGAGGTAAGGAGCAACAGTGAAAGGCCGAGTATCAACTTCGACATGCGGCCTAATCCACTGGGAACGCTCATTGGAGTTTCTCCATCAATTCTCCCCTTAAACAGGTATGTCGGGTGGACGCCCACGAGTCAAGTTACACCCCTCAGGTCCCCCTCCTGAACTGAGTGAGGGTGGCGAGGCGATTCTAACAGACTTTTGAAAATTTCCATGTCCATTCATGTACCACTTAGATGGGATAGCGTCTTCATTGCTTAGCTGGTTATGCTGTTTAATCGGCCCGTAAGTGGCTGGCGAGGTGACCTGTGATGTAATCGCAAGGAAGCTGGCGGCGTATATTTTCCCCTCGCCAACACGCGGCATCTCGGGTATAAAGGAGACACCATGAATCCACTCGTAACCAATGGCATGAGATCCGAACGCCGGACCCGTCTACTGGTGAAGCTTTTCATGGCCCTCCTGGTTCTCGGCCTCCTGGGCCGTCCGGTTCCTGGTCTGGCGAAGCTGGTGACCGTCGAAGACATCCCCCACAGCATTCCCGATGGTCTCCAATTCGGCGAAATCCTCCGGGAGGTTCGGATCGAGGGCAACAAGTACACGCGCGAGTGGATCATCCAAAAAGCGGTTAAGTCCCAGATAGGACACCCCTATACGCCGGAAAATGCAAAACTGGACGTGCTGTGGATCATGAGGCTGGGCGCCTTCACTTCGGTGACCCTGGCAACCGAATCGGTGGCCAACGGCATATGCCTCATCGTGACGGTGACCGAGACCACACCCTACATCCCGTCGCTCAGCATCGGCCTGACCCAGGAGAATGGACTGGAGATAGGCCCGGCGGTCTCCTCGAGCAATCTGCTGGGGACGTCGGCGCGGATGTCGGCTTACGCCCGCTTCGGTGGCGCTACCAACTTCGGGGTAAGGTACGCCGACCCGCTGCTGCCCGGCCGCAGTTGGCTCTATGGCTACCGGTTCGAGTACTTCCATCGGGACCGCCTGAACAAACTATTGGAATTCAACGAAACGACCGACGAGGTCTTCTTCGAGTTCCTCCAGTCGACGAATGACGAGACACGCGCCGGTTTGCGTTTCCGCTACATGGCCCTGAAGTCCGAACGTGACGGAGTGACCCTGGGTGCCGACAACTTCGACCACGTTCCCACGCTGGGTTTCTTCGTACAAAACGACTCGCGCAATTCGGTCTACCCCACTGACGGCTGGTTCGTCGATCTGGAGGCGGGCAAGTGGGGAGTCTTCGGTGGCGATGCCGACTACTGGCGGCTGGACCTGGACGTGCGCACGTACACCCGCCTGCCGCGTCTCGGCGACCGGCATTCCATGGCCCTCAGTTCCTACGCTTCGCTGGTCAGCGGTGAGTTGGGAGAAAACATCCCGCCTTGGAGCGAGTTCTTCATCGGCGGAACGAACTCCGTGCGCGGCTGGTCCCTGGGCTCACGCCATGGCCAGAATCAATGGCTCAACACCATCGAGTACTGGTTTCGGCTCATGGATCAGAAACGCTTGAAATTTTGGTTCATCAAGTGGCGCATGGGCTTGCAGATTGGGGCCTTTGGTGATTTCGGCACGGCCTGGTCGGACTACCAGGACCTTGAGACGAACATGATCGGCGGCGGCGGGATCGGGCTGCGGCTGACCATGCCCGTGGTTACCATGTTCCGATTCGATTTTGCGTATGGCGAGGACACCCTGGGCGTCCGGGTTTTCATCGGCGGCGCCGAGAAATCTATGGCCCAGAAGTTCCGGGTGCGCTAGACGGGAAGAATAACCAACAGATTGAAGAGGAGATCGATATGCACCGATCGGCGCGGAGAAGTACCAAGTACTTGTGGGTGGCCGCTGTCTGGACCCTGGCCCTTACCGGCTCTTTGCTCCTGGGGGGATGTGCCCGGGACTACGTTTCGGGCCGTCCGACCCTGTCCATGATGGACGAGAAGCAGGAGATCGCCCTCGGAAAGGAACAGGACGCCCTGATCACGGCGGAGTACGGGTTGTACGACGACCGGGATCTGGCGGCCTACGTCGAGGAACTTGGCCAATCCCTGGCGGCGGTCTCTCAACGCACAGGGCTGGAGTACCATTTTCGTGTCCTGGACGACGGTGTGGTCAACGCTTTCGCCCTGCCCGGGGGGTACATATACATGCCGCGCGGCATCCTCGTCTACTTCAACTCCGAGGACCAGCTCGCCGGTGTCATGGCGCACGAAATCGGCCACGTGGTCGCGCGCCACGGTGTGGAGCAGATGTCTCAGCGGGTCCTCTTAACCGGCTTCGGCCTGACCGACCGGCTGGCACAGGCCTTTCCCGTCATCGGCGGGGTGGCCACCGCCCCCATCAACCTGGGTCTGCTCAAGTACAGCCGCGACCAGGAGTCCGAGTCCGACCGTCTGGGTGTCGAGTATGCCACCCGGACCGGCCACGATGCCCACGCGATGGCGGATTTCTTCCATACCCTCGGCACGATGTCCGCCCAGTCAGGCCATTCCCTGCCCACCTACCTGTCGACGCACCCTCATCCGGAAGACCGCTATGACAAGGTCAACAGTCTCGCGGACGAGTGGCAGGACAAGATCGCCTATGTGTCTAAACAGTTGGACCCGGGAGATTATCTGCGGCGAATCGACGGGATCGTTTACGGTCGGGATCCACGCCTCGGTTTCACTGAGGATAATGTGTTCTATCACCCAGCACTCGCCTTCCAGTTCCCTGTCCCAACGGACTGGAAGTTGGTCAATACCGCCAACAGGGTGCTGATTGTCGCCCCGGACGAGCAGGCATTGATCCAGATGATCCTTGTCGGCGGGACCTCCGCGACGGAGGCCGCTGATGCCTTCCTGGTGTCATCGGAAATGGAGTTGATCGGGCGCCACGACGGTTCGGTAAACGGATTGCCGGCGGTGATGATCGAGTCTACCCATGTCGAGGGCCGCCAGCGGACCCGCGTACGCTCCCAGTTCGTCGCCTGTGGCGGAAAGGTCCTGGCCTTCCACGGACTCGCCGCCGAGCAGGACTATAAATCTCGCGAGGACGACTTCGACGCACTCCTTGACGGCGTTGCTGCCATCACCGATCAGGCGATTCTCACCGTGGAGCCGCGCCGCGTCCGCGTCGTCCGGGCACCCACCGCCGGGGACCTCGCCTCGGTTCTTTCGAACCTGGGGGTGGCCGAAGATGAGCTGCAGGAGACGGCGAACATGAACGGCCGCGCCCTGCAAGACAGCGTTGACAAGGGGAACTGGCTCAAGATTGTGCGGTAGCGACGGACGGCAGGGCGCATGGCAGGAGAACAGATGGTCAGGATTTCGACGAACTCCCTCACATTCGTCGCGGTGGTTATGGCCGTCCTGCTGACAGCGGGCAGCGCCGTCGCCCAGCGCGATCTTCCCCCACCGGAAGGGGGCACCACCTACTCCCTGGGCATGCCTCCGGTCTATAAGGGCCGTGCGGGTTTCGAAATGCAGTGGTATCGGCCCCAAAACGACAGCCAGATGGCGGCCTTCTTAAACCTCGGCTTGGCCAAGGATCTCGGTAGTCCGGTGGTGGGCATCGCCGCCCTGCGGGTCGAGGGATACGTCGGAATACGAAATCAGCGGCTCGACGGCGGCGGACGCGGCCTCTGGGAGATCCCCAGTTTCCACGTAGGCATCGGAGTGGATTACAACGCGACCGACGACGCCTGGGACATGCTCTACTCGCTGGATCTGCCCCTCAAGCGAGGCGGCGTCTTCGGTCGGGGCTCGACCATCAGCCTTCGCTGGCTTCCCGCCCGCGACCAGACCTTCGGCCTGGGCGTGAACGTTCCCCTCTGGGGCCGCAACATCGGCGCCACCCGGCCCGACAAGGACCACGTGCGCCTGCAGCGGCGCAACCCCAAGCGATTGATCCTGGAGCAGCCGGAGCTTGACCTCGAAGACACGCTGGCTGATCTGGCCGAGCGCGCCCGCTGGGTGGGCGAACTCAGCCAGCCTTTCGCCGAACCGGAGGGGGCCGACGCCGATGAGGCCATGGCACCAGTGCTGGCCGGCTTGCAGGACCACATCGATTCGGTCGACGCCGGTTTCCCCAACGGCCACGACTTCCCCGCGGAGATCAACGCCTACCACGCGACCCTTGACCTGGCCTTTTCTCTGGCCCTCGGCGGCTCCGGCGCCACGGACCAGGGCCGCGTGCTGAGCCAAAAGGCTCGCGACGTGATCTTGGACAAGGTGCTGTTCCCCTACAACTTCCTTCTGGGCCAACGCAAGAAAAACGACTCGCTGTTGGCGATGATCGCCATTGCCCAAACCGAATATGCGAGCTGGATACTGTCCGGATCGGGAGTCCCGGAAGATCGCGTGAGCCAGGTAATCTACGTCTTCCAGTCCCTCTGCGACCTCGTTGAGGAAAACCGCGCACGCCTGCGCGAGCGCTGGCGGGACTCCCGTTTCGTGTGGCTGCCCCTGCAGTACGCCCTGACTCCGGACCAGCACGATTCCCAGCGCGAACTGGACGATCTGATATCCCGCGCCACCCAGAAGCCGTTCACGCCGGATAACCGGGTCTGGTACGTGCTCAACGAGCAGTTCCAGTGGGAGATGGCCCGCTCCGTGCGCGAGGCCGAGGACTACCATGTGCTGTGGATCCACGACTACCGCGGCCGCAATGGCCAAGGCGATCCGGACGGCATCGCCTACGCCCACACCCTCAACTACTTGGAAGCCATGATAGAGCGGGTCGCTGCCTACGACGAAACCGGCAAGCTGCCCCAGTACTTCATCCTGCTGGACCAGCACTACTTCGAGATCAACAAGTCGCGGTTGTGGCTGCGCCTGCTGAGCGCTCCGATGGACAACGAACTGAGCCTGCCCGATGATTTCGCGGAGTGGGAAAATAGGCTCCGCGAGACCCAGGATCGGCTGCGGACCGCTGTCGATAACTCGCAACTGCTGCGCCTCGGCAGAAGCCAGTACGGCGATAAATGGCTGAAGAACCTGGTCAAGGTGCATGTCAACATCACCAATCCCGCGGACCCGTCCTTTTTCAGCTGGCACGTGGCGGGCATCATCCCGATCCCGGACAACATGATGCGGGACCACCGCAAGATCGCCTTCTACGACATCACCGAGGAGGCCCCCTACCGCGGCACGGCCATGTTCACGGGCATGGGCATCGGCGAGCACTACGTGGGGGCCAACTGGGAGGACCGGGCCATCATGATTCAAGGTCCTGGCGCACTGGCGGTGAAGGATGCCGCTCGGGAATTGCTCGAGTCCCAGGGTTACGAACCCCACGAGATCCCCTACCCCCTGCGTTCGATCCCGAAACCGCTCGAATACGATGCAATGTTGCAAGATGAACACGACGCCCGGACTCCCGCCTTTATCGAGAACAGCGGCAGCGTGCTCCAACTGCACAACGAGACGGGGTTCAACCGCAAGACCGTCAACGTGTCCAAAGCGGTGCTCTACAGCATGATGCCGCCGGGCTCGGTGCTCAAGGTGCCGGACTCCTTGTGGCAGAGCTACGTCTATGCCTCCCTGCTGGCCGGCAGCGCCCAGCGCGGGTGCCAGGTGATGGTCGTCGCGCCGACGAAGGATTCGGCGCCGAGCGGTGCTGCGCCCACGCTGGCCCGGGCCCACGGGCTGCTGGGGCGGTTAATCGTCTTCTCCGCGGAGATGGGCGCGCGCATCACCGCCCATGGTGGTCTATTGAAGGTGGGGCTCTACGCGCCGCGCCAGGGCGTGGGCGACATCGCAGGACGCTTCGAACAGGCCCTGGAGACCAGCCCCCCGTGGGTGAGTGACGTGTTTCCGAGCAACCCGTTATTTGACGAGGCCGTCGCCAATGCCCGGGTGCAGCTCGATTCGTTGGGCTATACTGAGAGTTATATCGCCGGCCACGAGAAAGAGAAGCCCAAGATCCATCTCAAGGCCAATTTTTTCGCCTCGGGTACCGGTTGGCGCCAGCTGATGTCCCGGCCGGAACTGGCTGTCGTCGTCCGGGCCCACATCGAGTACCTGGCCAGCCAGGCCTCCACGAAAGGGGGCCCTGAGGGCGCCCCGAACGTACGTGAATTTCCTGAACAGCTCTTCGCGGGCTGGGTCGCGCTGGTCGAGGCCATGCTGGCGGATCTCTCTCCGGGCGAGCGCGAGGAAATCATCTATTACTTCACTGTCGGCAGCACGAATATGGACTATCGGAGCATGGTGATGGATGGCGAGGTGCAGCTCCTGGTAGGCGGCTGGCAAGCCCTCAACGGCTTGCTGGACTTCCTCCTGTTGCCCGGGTTGTGCGAATGGGTCGAAACGACCGATGAACTTGACGCCCTGTTGCCACCACCGAGCGGTTTTGTGCGGGGATTGGCCGGACTGATGAAGCTTTCGCTCTGAATTGGAGGCGGATAAAAGAATCACTTGCGGCGCTGCCATTCGCGTTCGATTACCAAAGGCTTGCCGCACTCAGACTATTGGAGGAAAGACAATTGTCCAGTGTTTCCGAAACAATACCGGTCGATCAGACCGCCAATCAGACACCCGAATTCATGGACGCCGACGGTATCGACTTGAGCCAGCCACTGTACGAGCAGGTCGCCGGCCTCGGAGATCAATATTTCGAGTGGGTGCACGACCCGATCCGCAAGGCGACCATCCGGGGGTTGCAAGCCCGAGAGCAGGGTCGATGGTCCGGTTCGGTGCGAATCTTCCGAGCCGATTGGCTCGAGGCCATGACCCACATCTCGTGGCGTCTGGTGTTGGCTATCTGGCTACCAGTGGTCGTGGTTCTTCCGGCCTCGGCCCGCGTCATCTATGAACAGGGCTGGGGACTGATGGCCACCATGTTTGTAGCGGGGATTGCCGTCTGGACCCTGGTGGAGTACGTTCTCCATCGGTGGTGTTTTCACACCCCGCCCCGCGGCCCGCGCGGGATCCGCGCTCATTTTCTGGCGCACGGCATTCATCATTTCGATCCCTATGATGGCAGCCGTCTGGTTTTCCCCCCTCTATTAGGCGTCGGCATCGCGGTGCCGCTCTTTATCCTGTTCGAACTGTTGTTCCCTACAGGCATCGCACTGACATTGATATCCGGGCTTCTGGCCGGTTACCTGATCTATGACATGTCCCACTTTATCAGCCACCACGGTTCGATTCGAGTTCCCTGGTTCAGATTCCTGCATCGCTACCACAAGGCCCACCACCACCGCGAACACAACGCCATGTTCGGGGTTTCCAGTCCCTTGTGGGATCTGGTATTCCGCACCGGATCGCGAAATGTCCGACAGGATCCGCTCGATCACTGACGGCTCCAGAATGAACGCGATGGTCCGCACCAGCAGCAGGGACCAGAATGCTCGGCCTCGCCCCGGAAGAACAGGGCCGGCCACCGGTCCTTACTCGAGCAACTTGAAGGAAATGGCCGCCAGGAATCCCGCCAACGAACTCAGACCCACGAAGTTGGCGTTGCCCATGTGGACCGCCTCGGGAATCATGGCCGCCGCGATCATCGTCAGCATGGCACCGGCGGCCAGTCCTTCGGCCAGGATGAGACCCGTGGGCCCCAGGCTATCGGCGAGCAGGAATCCGAGCCCCGAGCCGATCGCCGTAATGATCATGAGCGACAGCCACAGCGAGAAAATTCGCCCCCTGCCCCAGCCCTGGAGGCGCATGTTGGCCGAACTGGCCAGCGCCTCGGGGAAGTTGGAGAGGAAGAGGCCGGCGATCAGCGTGTAGGGAATGATGGCGCCAAAGGTCAGTGTATCGAGGCTCTGGGCGCTGGTCTGGAGCATGATCAGCACGCCGGCGCCGATGACGAAACTCTCGGGGATGCCGTCGAGCAGGATCCCGAGCCAGATGGCCAGGGGAGCTCCGGAATGAGATTCGCGGGCTCGCTGCAACTGGTCGCTGCTAGGAAGAGCGGAACCGGTCTTGACCGCGTGCGAGGCCTTCTCGTACCACTGTTCGGCCAGTTCGCGGCGACTGGTCATCTCGCCGCGGAGGAGTTCCATGCGCTCGGCCGTCAGTTCCCGGCAGGCGCGATCGAACTGCGGCGCGATCTCGCGCAGCCTGTCGAGGTTCTCTTGAGAGAGAGAAAGCCCCACCACGTCGCCCACGGCCACGCCGGTTCCCAGATTTGGCAACCCCATTACGATTTGGGCCACGCCGACCACCTCGCCGGGCCCCATTTCCCCCACCACGACGCCGTCCCGGCTAGCGCGGATCTTGCCCTCGAGGATGAACAGGACCCCGGGGAGATCCTGCTCTTGCGCCACCACGATGTCGCCGTCGATGTAGGTCACCGATCTGACCATGGCGACCAGGGTGTCGATGTGTTCAGAGGCGAGATCCTGCAGCAACGGGAAGCGCGACAGGTCCCGCACCAGCTGCATCTTGCGCCGGCGTGGGCCGAGATCGAAGTAGGCGATGCTGGTGGCAGTCTTGCGCAGGAAACCGCCGTGGGCGTTCACGAGTTGGTCGAGCAGGAAGTAGAGGATGCCGCCGAGGACAAGTCCGGCCAGGAGAGCGTAGAAATTGCGGTGAGGATCGCCACCATGCGAGGCCTGGTCGCCGGCGCCGAGAGCGAAGACCGTCGGCGCCACCAGCTCCACCGACAGCGCGGCAAGGAGGGCGCCGGCGCCGAAGGCCGCGAGGATCGAGATGAGTGCGGGGCGCGGGCGGGTCTGCAGGCCGAAGAAGGACCCGAGGGGTAGCGACACGGCGCTGAGGCCGCCCAACGCCGTGGCCCAGATCAGGAACTTGACGGAGAATGGATCCATGAGTGCGTGCTCCTGTATGGTTGGATCATGCGCGAAACGCGAGCAATCGAATTCGAGAACTCGACCCTATCAGAGGCGGTGTTCGAGAACAACGGTCGCGGGTAGGATGTCCAGAGCACCAATCCCAGGCCCCCGGCCTACCGTCTCTCGATGCGAATGGGAATTGCGAACTGGAAATCCAAAGCACCTTTCCCCCCCCCTGGTTGCACCGGCGGATAGGCATCATAGGGGCATGGCGTCCTCACCCCAAATACAAACCACCGCTCTCTCTCCCAGTCTGAATACAGAGTGGCGTTCACAGGTATATCGGATTGGACGCCCACGCGTCAAGCTTCACCGCTGCCGTCCTCGGCCCCAGTGGCAGGAAACTGAAGTGTCAGGTTCTGGAGACCAACGCCAAAGCCTTGATTGGTTTCCTACAGACCATTCCCAAGAACCGTCGACTCATCTTCGAAGAAGGAACACAATCGAACTAGTTTTACGTAGTCCTGGC
>CBDUYZ010000080.1:0-9724 GCA_965371575.1 uncultured bacterium | reverse complement strand
ATCTGCTCGCAAGTGCCAGCCAGCGCGACCGAGCCCAGTTTTTCAACAGCCTGCTGGGACATTTTCCCGTCGGACTGGCCGAAAGGGGTAGCCATGTTCACGCCTTGTTCCCGCTTCCAGCGACTGATTTTCCCGTTTCTATTCACCGTCTTGACCCTGGTTTTGGCCTCCGGCTGCAGTGATGACGATCCGACCGGGCCCTCCGTTCCCGACGTCGACATCAGCGGGGTGGTCAGGAACGAGCTCGGCAATCCCGTCCCGGAAGCCACGGTCTACCTGGGACGCGATCCCGATTTTCCGCCCATGATGGCGACCATCGTCTTCGACAGTGTCCTGGCCGACGATGGTGGCCGGTATGTTTTCGACGAGCTCGACACGACTACCTATCGGGTCTATGCCGGGGTCTGGGGTCTCGGGGGTGAGTATTTTTCCCTGGTCAGTCCCTTCAGCAGACCCCTGTATATCGCTGCGAAGTCAGCCGGACACATCGCCGACCTCTCGTTGCAGGAGATGGCAGCCGAAGGCGTGGTGACGGGCAAGGTTTTCCATGATGGGGGCCAAAGTCTGGTCCCGGCCGACAGCGCGACCGTTATCCTGCACCGCTACGAAGGAGCGGTGTTAGTTGTGGTGGACGAAACCGCCACCAACGCCGACGGCAGGTACGTCCTGGTGGGCGTCAAGACGGGCAACTACATCGTGACGGCGGGCATGGTCCTGAATACCGAGGCCCCGTTTCCCCTTTTCATCTCCGCGGAAAGCGAGGCGTTTTTCTGCGACGGGGAGAATCTCGCCCGGGTGGGGGACCTGATTCTCGAGGAATTAATGGTGGAAAAGCCCGCAGTCTACATCTATCCCGCACAGCAGGGAAACTTCCAGATCGATCTGGAGTTGGGTCCGGGGGTACGCTTGACGGCCAGCGAACCGGACTACGGCGCCGGCTGGGACGTGTTCGTGGATGATGACGGGCGCATCGACGCGACCTGGGACTACCTGTTCTATGAAATCGCCATGCGGGGCGCCCCGTTGATTGCCGAGGGCTGGTGCCTGTCCTGGTCCGAGTTGTCAACCGGGCTGGAGTCGATCACCGACGCGGTGGGATTGACCCCTGCCGAACGGGATGATTTCCTCGTCTACTGGCTGTCACGGTTGCCCCGTCGCGACTACTACGAGATACATCCAGTCTTTGGAAGCGACCTCGATGCCTGGGTGAAACTCGACGTCACACCCGCGCCGGACGCGGTCTTGCGTTTCTGGATGTTCTTCCGGGGGCGCGATACGGCGGCGGAGCTGCCCGCGCCGAGGATTCCGTCGGTTGAGCGCACCGGAACGACGGTCGTCGAATGGGGAGGAGCGGTCATACCCTGACAGTCGGTACCACCTGAACCGCGGTAATGTCCTCCTGGGAGCTTTCCTGCGGTGGAGTTGCTGCCACCGGAGGTTCAATCGGGTCGGTCGGGTCGATGTGCCGCGCCAGGATCTTGGCGATGGTTTTCGATTCGATGGGCTTGGAGACATGATCATCCATGCCCGCGGCCAGACTGCGCTGCCGATCCTGATCCAGGGCGTGGGCCGTCAAGGCGATGATGGGGACGCGGGGGTTCCGCGCTGGCGAGTCATCCGCCCTGATGCGCCGGGACGCCTCTAGGCCGTCCATTTCCGGCATCTGCACATCCATGAGAATGGCGACGTAATCCTCCCGGGCAACGGCTTCCAGAACCTCCAGGCCGTTGGTCACGACATCGACACGGTATCCCAGCTTGTCGAGCATCAGAATAGCGACCTTCTGGTTGATGGGATTGTCCTCGGCCAGCAGCACCAGCGGCCATTTATCGGCCGTGCCGCTGGCGTCGGCAGCTGCGGCGTCGAGATCTGCCATCTGTTGGGATACATGGGTGATCTTGACACCCTCGCCGGATAACTGTCCGGATATTTCCTCGAGCACCGCTTCGAGCTTGCCGTAGTTGATAGGGACCGTCAGATAGGAATGCAGGCCGTCTTTCTCGAGGCTCTGGCGTTCGACTACACAACCGATGTTACACAGCAGGATAAACTGCGGCACGTTCTCGCCCAGATCCTGTTTGATCCGGGCCACCGTGGCCAGGGCATGGCGGCGGTTCTCACAGCTGCCTACCAGGACCACCGGGATGGGGCTTTCGTCCTCGGCGGCGTCCCTCAGCTTCTGGGCTGCCTTGTCCGGCTCGACGACGATTCCCTCGTACCCCAGGTAGGCCAGTTGCTCCTCCAGGGCGAGGATGGTTTCGGGGTCGTCATGGACGATCAGGATACGCTCGGACCGGCTGGGGTTGTCCTGCGACTTCTCGTAGGGGAAGCCCACGGTGAACCAGAAGGTGGCGCCCTCGTTCTCGATGCTTTCCACACCGACTTCGCCGCCCATGAGATCCAGAAGTTGTTTGACGATGGCAAGTCCGAGCCCGGTGCCCCCGTATTGGCGCGTGATCGAGGCGTCGACCTGGGTAAAGGAGCCGAAGATACGTTCGAGACGGTTGATGGGGATGCCGACGCCGCTGTCGGTGACCTCGAAACGAAGCACCGTCCACGACTTGCGCTGGCTCTCAATGGTGATTTGGATCCTCACCTCGCCTTCGTTGGTGAATTTGACGGCGTTGTTGGCGAGGTTGATGATGATCTGGGTCAGGCGGCCCGGGTCGCCCCGCAGGATTCGGGGGACGTTGCTGGCGATGCGGCAGCGGAAGTCCAGTCCCTTGTTCTTCGCCTTAAGGGCGAGCATGTCGACCACCCGGTCCACGATATCAGAGGGATCGAACTCGATGCGTTCGAGCTTGAGCTTTCCGGCCTCGATCTTGGAGAAGTCGAGGATGTCGTTGATGATCACCAGCAGGTTGGTGGCGCTGGTGTAGATCATCTCGCTGTAATCGCGTTGATCCGGAGTCAGTTCCGTATCCAGCATGATCGAGGTCATGCCCAGAACCCCGTTCATCGGAGTGCGGATCTCGTGACTCATATTGGCCAGGAATTCGCTCTTGGCCAGCGTGGCGGCCTCGGCGCTGTCCTTGGCCTCGCGCAGTTCGTCCTCGATGCGCGTGCGGACGGAGATCTCCTGCTGCAGATGGCGGTTGGCGTGGGTCAGGTCCTCGGTCCGCTGAAGCACGCTTTGCTCCAGGACCTTGTTCTTCACGTCCAGCAGACCCATGCGGTAGCGGTGCATACCGTAGACCGAGCCCAGGCAGAGAAGCACCATCCCGGAGATGAACCAGGCCTGGAGGTAGAACGGCGGTTTGACGGTCAAGGTGATGGACAGCCCATCCTTGTTCCAGACACCGTCGTTGTTGGAAGCGCGCACGCGAAAAGTGTAGTTGCCCGGCGGGAGATTCGTGTAGGTGGCGTGGTTGCGGGTTCCCACCTCGTTCCATTCGTCATCGAAACCTTCGAGCTTATAGGCGAAGCGGTTCTTCTCGGGTGCAGCGTAGTGGAGCGCGCTGAACTCGAAGGAGATCACATGGTCACGGTGGGACAATTCGATGTGGTCGGCCTCGCTGATCGACCGGTCCAGGATAACGCGACCGTCCGGACATTCGCCCACGGGCACCGGCTTGTTGAAGAGGCGGAAATCCGTCAGCACCACCGCCGGAATGTATGGGTTTTGTCGTATGCTGTCCGGATGGAAGACAGTGAACCCGGCGAGTCCGCCGAAATACATTTTGCCGCTGCGACCCAGGTGGGAAGATCCCATGTTGAATTCGTTGTCCTGAATACCGTCGCGCTTCAGATAGGACCTTACCTCCATGGTGAGGGGGTCGAAACGCGCCAGGCCGTAGTTTGTGCCGACCCAAAGGCCGCCGGTGTCGTCCTCCTCGATACGGTAGATGGTGTTGTTGGGCAGCCCATTCCGTTCGCTGAACCAGCGGCAGTTACCGGTCTCGGGATCCAGCATGTTCAACCCCAGGTTGGTGCCGATCCAGATCTGGCCTTCGCTGTCCTGGAAGAGGCTCAGCGCATAGTTGCTGCTGAGGCTATTGCGGTCCTTGGGTAGATGTTTGAAATGGTGGAATTCGCCGGTGACCGGGTCACGATAGGCCACCCCGTTGCCCCAGATGCTCATCCAGAGTCTGCCCATGTCATCCAGTAAAAGATCCCGCAAGCTGCCCTCCGGCAGCCCCGTGGAGCTGGTGGGATCGGGCTTGATGGAGGTAAAGGTTTCCGTCGCGGGATCGAAGTATTCCAGGTCGGTCATGGTGCCCAGCCAGATCTTGCCATCGCGGTCGCCTGCAAAGGAAAAGACACGGTCGTCGTCAGGGCCGTCGGGTGAGTTGTTCCGAACCGGGAAACGCGTGTAGATTCCGGTCTGGGGATCGTAGCGGTTCAACGCGCCGTCTCGCGCACCCAGCCAGATGTGGCCGTCCTGCTCCTCGTATAGTTCGATGAAGGAATCAAAGCTCGGCAGATATGGGTCCGCGGGATCAGTTGGGACCTGTTCCACGGTCCCGGTTTCGGGATCGAGGATGTTCAACCCCGCTTCTGTGACCACCCAGACTTTTCCGCTGCTGGTTTCCAAGATGGACCACACGCAGGCGTTGCTCAGGCTGGCGGGATTGCCGAGCTGGTTGCCGACATGGAAGAACTGCTTGGCCTTGGTGTCCATGCGGTTGGCCCCGTTGCTGGTGCCGACCCAGATGACCCCCGTGCGGTCTATGGAAATGCCGTAGACTTCGTTGTCGCTGAGGCTGAAGGGATCCTGGGGGTTGTGGACGAACTTGCGACAATGCCCTGTTTGCGGGTTCAGCAGGTACACGCCCTTGTGCTCGGATCCGATCCAGACCTGTACATCGGAAACCTCCAGTATGGAGACGACCGACAGGCTCGGCGGTACGGCATCCTCGCCGGGATCCAGGATTTGAAGCTCGAAATCCTCCGTGATGGGGTCGAAACGGCACAGGCCGTTGGTAGTGCCCACCCACAGGCGTCCATCACGCCCTTCGCTGATACCGCGCACTTCGCCTGCGATCAACGAGTTGCTCTTCCCCTGCACGTGACGGAAATGCTGCATGCGGCGGGTGGCGGGCGAGAAGCGCGTCAGCCCTTTTTCCGTGCCGATCCAGATCAGGCCCCGCGAGTCGATCAGCAGGCTCTGCACCTGATCTGCCGGCAGAGAGGACGGGTCATCGGGGTCATGGGTATAGGCCGTGATCTTTTCGGTTTCGGGATGGAAGCGCAACAGGCCGTCGCCGATGGTACCCAGCCACACATCACCGTAGTGATCGATGGCCAAGGTCTTGATGTTGTAGTAATTGGGACTGTCGGGCTGGGCGGGGTCGTACCGGTAGGAGGTGAAGTTGTCCAGCTGCCGGTTGAAGCGGCTGAAACCGCCGCCCTCGGTCCCGATCCACAGGTCCCCGCTGGCATCCTCGGTGATGGACCAGACGTTCGGGTCGCTCAGGCTGAGAGAATCGTTGTTGTCGGCCTTGTAGGTGATGATCTGGCGTCCATCATAGCGGTTCAAACCGTCCTGCGTGCCCAGCCAGATGAAGCCGCGGCTGTCCTGGAAGGTGGCGAGGATCGAGCTCTGGGAAAGCCCGTCCGCGAGCATCAACCGGTGGAACTTGACCGCCATTTCCGTATCGGCAGCCGCCGGACCCGCGCATATGACGGCCCAGGCGAAAAGTACCCGAGTGGCGAGAAGACATTTTCGGCTCATGAAGAAGATCTCCGACACTACGGCCCATATGGGCATGCCCGGTTTGAAAACCAGATATGACATCACTATGTTATCGCCCGTATGGACAAAGGCTTAAGGATCTGTTCCGGTATTTCGTAAATATTGGGATGAGAAACCGGTCCGACGGTTGTTAGGCCCTGATCCTGATGCTATCATGTCCTCTCCCGGTGCAGAAAAAATGCCCGTTTCCACAAAGGAACGACCATGTCCGACCAGAAAATCTCCTCCCTGCTCGCCGGCCGGACGCCGGTGGGTGAGCAGGTCACCGTCAAGGGCTGGGTGCGCACTCGCCGTGATTCCAAGGTCGGCCTGAGCTTCCTCCAGGTAAACGACGGCACCAGCTTCGACTCCATCCAGGTGGTGGCCCCCGACAATCTGCCCAACTACGCCGACGAGATCCGGAATTTGAGTACCGGTTGCGCGGTGATCTGCACAGGCGAACTGGTCGGATCCCAGGGCAAGGGCCAGTCGGTGGAGATTCGGGCCGAAGCCATCGAGGTGATCGGCTGGGTGGAGGATCCCGAATCGTATCCCGTACAGCCCAAGCGGCACAGCTTCGAGTTTCTGCGCGAGGTGGCCCACCTCAGGCCGCGGACGAACACCTTCGGCGCGGTGGCGCGGGTGCGTAATTGCCTGGCGCAGGCGACGCATCGCTTCTTTCACGAGAATTCCTTCTACTGGATTCACACACCGATCATCACGACCAGCGACGCGGAGGGCGCCGGGGAGGCCTTCCGCATTTCCACCCTGGATTTGGCCAACCCGCCGCGGACCGCGGATGGCGGCATCGATTTCAGCCAGGATTTCTTCGGGCGGGAGACCTTTCTGACGGTTTCAGGCCAGCTCAACGTGGAGTGCTTCAGCAACGCCCTGACCCGTGTCTACACCTTCGGGCCGACCTTCCGGGCGGAGAACTCGAACACCAGTCGTCACCTGTCCGAGTTCTGGATGATCGAACCGGAGATCGCGTTCGCCGACCTGAACGACGACGCCGATCTGGCCGAGGAATATTTGGGCTACATCTTCAAGGCCGTACTGGACGAACGCGCGGACGACATGGCGTTTTTCGCCCAACACATAGAGAAGGACGCCGTCGTGCGGCTGGAGAAGTTCGTCGCCAGCAGTTTCGAGCGCATGGACTACGCGGACGCGGTGAAAGCCCTGGAAAAATCAGGCAAGAACTTCGAGTTTCCGGTCAAGTGGGGCATGGATCTTCAGTCCGAGCACGAGCGCTATCTGTGCGAGGAGCTTTGCCAGCGCCCGGTCGTGGTGATGAACTATCCCAAGGACATCAAGGCCTTCTATATGCGTGTGAACGAGGACGGCAAGACGGTGGCCGCGATGGACGTGCTGGCGCCTGGCATCGGCGAGATCATCGGCGGCAGCCAGCGCGAGGAGCGCCTCGAGGTCCTGGACGCGCGCATCGAGGAAATGGGACTGGAGAAGGAGGAATACTGGTGGTACCGTGACCTGAGACGATACGGCACGGTGCCCCACGCGGGTTTCGGCCTGGGTTTCGACCGGGCCGTGAACTATGTCACCGGGATCAAGAACATCCGGGATGTCATTCCCTTCCCGCGAGCCCCGAAATCGGCTGAATTCTAGCCGCATTCCGACCGGAAGGAACCGGTCGGCCGGATCAGCAGGAGAAAATCAATGGAGTGGAAGAAAGAAACCTACCGTATCAGCGATGACAAATCAGAACTCGACATGTTCTATGTCGGACCCGCGCTGCAGCAGTCCTACTGGGCGGCGGGACGGCCACAGGAGGTCATCGAGGAGTCGATCAGGAATTCGCTGACCCTGGGTCTTTATGCCGAGGGCCGTCAGATCGGCTTTGCTCGTGCCGTGACGGACAAGTGCACCTTTGCCTGGATCTGCGACGTGATGGTGCATCCGGATTACCGGAGCGCGGGGTTGGGCAAATGGCTGATGGACTGCCTGTCCGAGCATCCGGACGTGGTGAATGTCAGCCAGCAGCTGCTGCGAACCCGGGACGCCCACGGCCTGTACGAGCAATATGGCTACAAAGTGTGTGACGCGATGGTCAGGAAGATAGACCGAAAATGAAAGGTCCGGGCTTTGTCTATGGCGATCCTGGCTGTGCCGCCAGGGCCTCCTCACGGGTCTCGTAGACGTCGAAGATATTCTCCAGCTGCGAGATGTAGAATATGCTCAGGACGCGTTCCTTGACGCTGCAGATCTTCATCGTCCCCTCGGCTGCCTTTATCGAGTGGTAACCGGTGATGAGGATGCCCAGCCCCGTGGAATTGATCCAGGGTACGCCCGCCATGTCGAGAATGATATTCTTGTGGCCCCCTTCAAGCAACCCGTGGATCTCTTCCTTGAACTTGTCGAAATCCGGACCGCCCATGATCTTGCCGGACAGTTCCAGGACCATGACGTTGTCTTTGGGACTCTGCTTGATTTTCATTATCTTTCCTCCGGTAACGTTTATGTCGGTCCTCAGGAAAACGCGGTGTAGAGGCGCCGTTTGATCTTCTTGGTCGGCGTCTTCTCGAATTCCTCGTATAGAACCTTTAGCCTGGCGATCTGACTGAAACCGGGCAGCCTGATGTTCAGGGCCTTGCGGTTCTCTTCCATCAATAATTCGACCTGCTTACCCTTGAGGCAGGCCTTGTCCACTGATTCCAGATCGGGGTAGACCAAGGCCAGCAGCTTCCCGTTGTTCTCCAGGACCAGCGATTCCTCCACGCAGGGCAGGTTGTTCAACCGGGACTCGATCTCCTCGGGATAGATGTTCTGGCCCGCTGCCGTCAGGATCATGTTCTTTGAACGGCCCGTCAAGTAGAGGAACCCGTCCTCGTCCAGGCGGCCCAGGTCGCCGGTCATCAACCATCCCTCGGGATTGATGGCTTCGGCGGTGGCCTCCTCATCCTTGTAATAGCCCAACATAAGGTTCTCGCCGCGGATATGCACCTCTCCGATGCCCGTGTGCGGGTCGGGGTTTTGGATCCGACACTCGAGGTAGGGAATGAGCTTACCCACGCTTCCTACCGGCGGGCTGTCGTCGAACACGGAATAGCTGATCAGGGGTCCGCATTCAGTCATGCCGTAGCCGCAGGTCATGCGCAGTCCGATCTTCCGGAAGAACTGTTCGATGTCCTGGTTGATGGCCGCGCCCCCGATGACCATCTCCTTGAAGCGCCCGCCGAAGACCTCGTAGATCTGATTATGGATCTTCTTGTACACCACTTTGTTGAGGCCCGGCACCTTGAGCATTAGCTTGATCTTGGGTGTGTCCAGGACTGGTTTGATCCGGTTGCGGAAGATTTTTTCGATGACAAGCGGCACCGACATCACGTACACGGGCGGGTACTTGGCGAAAGCGGCCAGCAGGACCTTGGGCGTGGGGATCTTTTCGATATAGATGATATGGCAGCCCGCGGCCATGGGCGCCAGAAAATCGAATGCGCAGCCGAAGGCGTGCGCCAAAGGCAGGAAGGACACGACGTTGTCGGCTGGGGCGAGTTCGATGCAGCTGAGAAAAAACATGATGTTGGCGATCAGCGAGTTGCCGGTCAGCATCACGCCCTTGGAAAAACCGGTGGTGCCGGACGTGTAGACGATGGCGGCCAGATCATCGTTGGGAATCTGCGGGAACCGGATCTCGCGGTCGGTCAGCATGGTTTCGTACCGTTCCCGGTAACCGCTTGCGGCGCCGGCGACGATCTGGGGCAGGTTTTTGTCACGCGACCATGCCAGGGAGAAATCGCCCAAATGGAAAATGCCCGACAGGGATTCCATCTTTTCCTCGTCGAGCCGGTCATGGATGGAATCGACGGCGAACAACAGCTTGCATTCCGAATGCCTGACGATATGTTCGATTTCCCCGCTGGTGAAATCCGGCAGGACAGGCACGATGACGGCCCCGCAGGTGGCGGCTGCCAGGTAGGTCACGCACCAGTTGGCGGAGTTGCGGCCGACCAGCCCGATCCGGTCGCCCTTTTTCAGGCCTGTTTCCGCGATGATGTAGTGGATCTTGAAAATCCGGTGGGCGAGCTCACC
>CBDUYZ010000079.1:0-9795 GCA_965371575.1 uncultured bacterium | reverse complement strand
TCGGGTCCCAGGAAATCGAGCAGGCCCCAGAAGGCCACTCCGGCCTCGTTCCATGATCGCTGCGATTGTTCCAGGACAAATCCCGTCATGGTCAGGGTTACCCCGGCGATGCCCGCGGACCAGGCCCCGGCCGTGGTGCCCCACCGGGTGTAGAGCCCGCCGATGATCACCGCGCCGGACCAGCCGGCGAAGATGGCCCCTGTCAGGGCGAAAAACAGCAGGATGGCCTGGCTCTGCCGGTAGAACAGGCTGAAAATGAAGATGATGATCGCGACGGCCACCACTCCGCCTCGCAGCAGGCGCAGGTGGGCCCTCGGGGACAGGGGCGTGCGGCGGAAGGGCATCACCACGTCCTGGATGAAGATGCTGCTCCACGAATGCAGGTAGGTGTTGTGGGTGCTGATGAAGGCGCCCACCATCAGGGCGGCGAAGGCGCCCATCAGACCGGCCGGCAACAGGGCGGCCAGCACCAGGGGCGCCCGCATCTGGTTACGCACGGCCTCGTTGGTGATGGCATCCAGGTTCGTGGTAATCTTTCCGGCAAAAGGTGCCCAGTCCGGGTGGTGCATCACGGTGAAGACCAGGATCGGCACCAGGGTCATGAACACGTCCTGGGACCGGCCGCGCCACAGGCCGAGCACGCCGCCCATCTTGCCCTCATGGGCGGTGCGGGCCGAGCTGTTGTAGGCCTGGGTGCCCTGCCAGGACATGGCCCCGTAGAGCAGGCCCACTACGCCGATCAAAAAGTAGCTGAAGTTGAAGTCGGACACGTAGCCGGTGTCGAAGGGATTGATCTTCGAGTGCCCCGCGGCCGCCTGCGAAAGGACCTCGCCCACGTTGCCCCAGCCCACCAGCAGCAGCAGATAGATTGCCAGGACCAGGAACACGAGGTTGGCGAAGGCCCCCTGGATGAAGTCGGTGATCATCACCGAAACCTGGCCGCCGACAAAGACGAAATAGACCGCGGTGGTCAGCAGGATCGCCATCAGCGAGGGGAATACGGGCAACGCCACGGCGCCAAGCTGCCAGGTTTCGGGCAGGCCCAGGTAGTGGATGAAGAACCGGGCCCCCACGGCGGGGAAGATACCGAAGTTTATCAGTCCCGCGCCGAAAGCCACGGTCCCGGCGAAGATGCGGAAGCGTCGGCTGTAACGACGCTCGAAGAATTCGGCCAGGGTCAGGGCGCGGGTGCGCCGGAACCGGTAGTTCACCCAGCCGCTGATGGTCACGATCATCTGGATCAGGGCCATGCTCAGGCCCCACCAGCTGAGAGCGAACCCGGCCTGGTAACCCATTTCCAGGTTGGCCACCACGGTGATGGCGCCCAGCCCCGCAATGCCCGCCGAGATGGTCAGCAGATAGCGTCCCGCCGAGCGTCCGGCCACCAGATAGTCTGTCACGCCGCGCATGTGGCGCCTGGTCATGAGCACCGTGGCCACGATGATCGCGTACATGGCGAAGACGATGGTCCAGTCGAGCGGGGTCATCAGAACAGGCGCGGCTCCTCGATGCGTGAGGTGTCACCAAGCGTGTGGCCCTCGAGCCGCAGCAGTCGGGCCTTGGTGGTGATGCCGCCGGCGAAGCCGACCAGCGAGCCGCCCTTGCCGACCACCCGGTGGCAGGGCACGAGAATCGGCAGGGGATTTTGTCCGGCCGCCTGTCCAACCGCACGGAAAGCAGTGGGTTTGCGCATCGCGCGGGCGATCTGGCCGTAGGTGCGCACCTTCCCGTACTTGATCTTCAACAGCTGGGTCCAGACCCTGACCTGGAAATCGGACCCCACCAGATGAAGATCGATGGTGAAGTCGGTGCGCTGGCCGATGAAGTACTCGGCCAGCTGGCCGTGCAGCTCCCGGAAGTGACCGGGAACTTCCTTGATTCTGGTTTCCTCGGGATAGAGTTCACGGGCGATCGCGTGGGCTCGGATGTGGTATTCCCAGGCCTTGGGCAGGAACTCCAGGCGGGCAAGACCACCGGGGCCGGACACGGCCAGCATGGGGTCGAGCACCGTTCTCAACAAAGCATATCGTACCATCGGGTTGCCTCCGCGGGTCGCCAAGTCAACAGGCGGGGATCATAGCAGATAATCAATCACAATAAAAGCCACTCCAGGGATTTACGGTATTTTCTCCATTTCCTCACTGCGGGTTGAAACCGTATGTTAGGTTGAAACGTAAGAAGAGTGGCCCCCACCCCACCTTCAATCCGGCTCCGGTGCGCATACCCCAGGAGGACCTCCATGTCTGCCTCGAAAATCCTGTCCCTTGGCGTGGTCTTCATCCTGTTGGCAGGCGCCGTCTTCGCGCAGGATCTGCCCGAACTACAATTCGAGAAATACATCCTCGGCAACGGACTGCAGGTCATCCTGCACGAGGACCACAACATTCCCATGGCGTCGGTGAACGTTTGGTACCACGTCGGCAGCAAGAACGAGAAGCCGGGCCGCACCGGCTTCGCTCACCTGTTCGAACACATGATGTTCCAGGGTTCGGAGAACCACGACACGGAGTACTTCCTGCCGCTGCAGAAGATCGGGGCCCAGGTCAACGGTTCGACCAACAAGGACCGCACGAACTACTGGGAGAACGTGCCGTCGGACCAGTTGAAACTGGCGCTGTATCTGGAAGCCGACCGTATGGGTTTTCTGCTGCCGGCCTTGACTCAGGAGAAGCTCGATAACCAGCGTGACGTCGTGAAAAACGAGAAGAGGCAGAATGCGAACCGGCCCTACGCAAAAAGCCGGGAGATGCTGCTCGGATTGATGTATCCCGAGGGACATCCCTACCGCTGGACCGTGATCGGCAGCATGGATGACCTGTCGGTCGCCTCGAGGGAGGACGTATCGGAGTTCTTCAAATTGTACTACGCGCCCAACAACGCGTCGCTGTGCGTGGCCGGCGATTTCGATCCGGTCGAGGTGAAGCAGTGGATCGAACAATACTTCGGGACGATTCCTCCCGGTCGGCCGGTGGACCGCCTGACCAGCTGGATTCCCACCCTCGACGGCGAGCGCCGCGCCAGGGCCGAGGACGAGGTCGAACTGCCCCGACTGTACATGCAGTGGCACACCCCGGGTTGGTATCAACCCGGCGACGGGGAATTCGACCTGCTGGCCGGCATCCTCGGCTCGGGCAAGACTTCCCGCCTGTACCAGACCCTGGTCTACGAGCTGCAGATCGCCCAGGATGTGCGGGTGAACCAGTCCTCACGCGAATTGAGCGGCGTGTTCGGGATAACCGCCACGGCGGCTCCGGGACACGGCCTGGCCGAACTCGAGGAGGTCGTCGACCGCGAACTGGCCGGGCTCCTGAAGAAAGGCGTGACCAGGAAGGAGGTGGACCTGGCCCGGACACGGTACGAGGCGGACTTCGTGCGCGGTCTGCAGCGGGTGGGCGGTTTCCGCGGCAAGGCCGACCGTCTGAATCGTTACAATGTCTATACGGGCTCCCCGGGATACCTGGAGCAGGACCTGGGCCGCTACAGGGCCGCCACGGCCAAGTCCGTCAATGAATACATGCGTCAGTACCTGGATCTCGAACGCCGGGCGGTATTGCATATCGTACCCCGGGGATCGCTGAAGGAGATGGATGTCGCCGTGGACCGCGGTTCGCTGCCGGGTAGTACGGGAGAGATGTCCTTCTCGCCGCCGGCCATCCAGACCGCCATCCTGGACAACGGGCTGGAACTGTACCTGGTGGAAAAGCACGAACTCCCCCTGGTGGAGATCCGGTTGAACGTCATGCGGGGCTGGGCGTCGGATCCGGTGGACAAGCCCGGTACCGCGGCCCTGGCCGCGGACCTGCTCGACGAGGGAGTCAAGGGCATGGACGCCCTGGAGATTTCCGAAACGGCGGAGTCGCTCGGCGCCCGCCTGAATACCGGCAGTTTCTTCGACGGGACCTTCGTCTCCCTCAACGTCCTCAAGAGCCAGGTGAAGCCGGGACTGGACCTGATGAGCAAGGTAGTCCTCGAACCGACGTTCCCGGAGGTCGAATTCGAGCGCATCCGACAAAACTATCTGGGCCGCCAGCAGCAGGAATTGCGGCAACCGCGGCAGCAGGCTCTCAGGGAATTCCAGAAGCGGATCTTCGGAGAGGGCCATCCGTACGCCCAGCCATTCTCGGGTTCGGGCACCCGGGAATCCCTGGCCGCCCTGACCCGTGACGAACTCGCCGCTTTCCACGAGGCCTATTTCCAGCCCGGAAACGCGGCGATCGTCGTGGTGGGAGATCTGGATCTCAATCAGGCCGTCGCGGCCGTATCGAAGGCCTTTGGAAACTGGGCTCCGGGTGTGTCACCCGCGCCAGATGTCCCGCCTGTTCCGTCCTACGATGGGCCCAGGATCGTCGTGATCGACAAACCAGGCGCTGAACAGAGCTACATCGTCGGTGGCTATACCGGCCTGTCGCGCAAAGATCCCCAGTACCAGGCTTTCCGGGTGGCTAACACCGCCTTCGGCGGGCAGTTCTCCTCCCGCATCAACCTGAACCTGCGCGAGGACAAGGGGTACACCTACGGAGTACGTTCCCAGATGATCGGTTTTCGGGACGGTGGGATTTTCCTTATTACCGCGCCGGTGGAAACGCCCGCTACCAGGGCTTCGGTTGAGGAACTCATCGGTGAGATGGCGGACATTCGGGGCCCGCGGCCCTTGACCGACACAGAACTGGTCGACAGCAGGAACCGGCTGATCATGGGTTTCCCCCAGCAGTTCCAGACCTACGGGGGGGTGGCGGGCAGCCTGGGCAACCTGCTCCTGTATGATCTGCCCCTGGACGACTGGCAGACCTTCGAGGACCGGATCAACAGCTTTACCGCCGGCGACCTGGCTGAAGTCATCGGCGCCCAGATCGATCCGGACCGCATGGTCTGGGTCATCGTGGGGGACCGGGACGTGATCGGGGAGGATTTGAAAGGCCTGGATCCGAGGGTGCAGCGAGCAGAGTAGCACCGGTTAAACCGGTTAATTTCAAGGGATTGTTCCGGGCACAGGTCCCCGGTGGTCTGTGTCGCGCCGACAAGGGGTCAATCCTGTCTCAGGATCGCTTGCGCTGGATCTGGAAGATCACGATGAGCGCCACGAAGGCGACGATCAGCAGGATCAAGAAGAATTCCTCGACCAAAACCGCGGCCACGAAGGTGGCGGCCAGGATCAGGCCCACCACGGCCATACGCCAGTTGAAATGCACCCCGGCCAGCGCGGCGGTGATCGAAAGCAGGAGCAGGGCCAACAACCCCGGAGTCGAAGGATCCTCGAACACCAGTGTCGTCTGCATGAGGAAGATCAGCAGGATGCCCACGATCAGCGTTCCCCAGTGCAGGGCCTGCTTCTTGACCCGGCCGCTCTGGTCGCCGGGTAGGTCCTTATCGCTCTTCCAGGCCAGTCCGATGCTGACGGCCCCGAACACGACGGCCATCGCCAGCCAGTACCAGAATCCGTATTTCACCGAATAATCCATGATAGCGACTCCGCCCACGGACAGGGTGACCAGAATGCTGTATATCCAGCCCTGGTACTTTTGGTTCTGGTTGCCGGCAGTGGAATTCATCGAGTTCATGGCATGGCTCCTCATGGAACAGGATTTCGGGGCATTTCCTCCCTCAGTACGGCCAGCATAGACAGCGCATTGTGATATGACAACTACCATAACTATTTAAATTCAACTGTGATGCGGGAGGTTTGAAACATCCCGCATCTATTCCACGGCAGCTTGACGTGTTATATTTTTACGCAATGCTGATTTTTTATTGACGCGCGAGGCAAGGTTTCATAATTTTGCACTTATGAAAATCCGGAACCTTGAAATCTTCGAAATCCACGCGTCCTATTGCCGTGTTCTGGCCAACCCCATGCGGTTGGCGATCCTGGCCTGTCTGGACAAAAGGGAACTCAGTGTGGGTGAACTCGCCGAGATCCTCAAGGCTCCCCTTTCAACCGTCAGCCGCCATCTGGGCGCGTTGAGAGGCAAGCATCTCGTGTTGGCCCGCAAGGAAGGGCACAAGGTCTTCTACAGCCCCACCGACCGGCGGATCGTGGAAGCCTGCGCCCTGATCCGGATGGTGTTGATCGACGGCATGAAGAAGCGCGGCGAAATCGCCATGGAAATCAAACCCGACGAAATCATCGTCGACGAATAGAGGAGCACCTCATGGAGAGAAGGGATTTCCTCAAAAACCTGTGCGTCGCCGGGGCCTCGGCCGTGAGTTTGGCCGCGGCAACGGATGCGAACGCCGCTCATGACAAGAAGGAGTTCGTGTCGGTCCTCGTCGATACGACCCGCTGTATCGGCTGCCGCAACTGCGAGGTGGCCTGCGCCACCGAGAACGGGTTGCCGATCCCGGATAACAAGGACAAGGCCGTCTTCGAGGAAATTCGGGATATGACTCCGGATCAATGGACGGTGGTCAATCGTTTCGACACCGATGGCGGCGAGGTCTTCGTGAAGAAGCAGTGTATGCACTGCAACCAGGCCGCCTGCTCGACCGCCTGCCTGACCCAGGCCATGTACAAGACTGAGGACGGGCCGGTCATCTGGCGAGCCTCCAAGTGCATGGGTTGCCGCTTCTGCATGGTGTCGTGTCCCTTCGTCGTGCCCAAGTTCGAATACCACAGCGCGAATCCCAAGATCCAGAAATGCATCCTGTGCTACGAGCGTCTGGAAGACGGCGGCATTCCGGCCTGCGTCGAATCGTGCCCCGTGGACGCCATCGAGTTCGGTACCCGCCGCGAAATTGTGCGGATTGCCCAGAACCGGGTGGCCAACTTCCCCGACCGGTATGTGGACCACGTCTACGGTCAGAACGAGGTGGGCGGCACCAGTTGGCTCTATCTGTCGTCGGTGCCCTTCGATCAGATCGGGTTCCGGGATGATCTGAGCCATGAACCGGTCCCCGCGCTGACTCAGAACTTCCTCTACGCGGTTCCGGTCGTGTTCCTCCTGTGGCCAGCTTTCCTGAACGGAATGCGCTATATGAAAACGGAAGATGAAGAAGTGCAAATCGCGGAAATCTACAACCCTGGAGATGAATCATGAGCGAGTTCCAGGCTTCCAGTTCTCCGCAAAGCCTGCCGACACATGGCGAATCCGTGGAATCCGGTTCTCCCCAGATCGGCAGCATCAGGGATTTCATTCGCTTCCTGCTCAGCGAAATGAAACCCAAGGGCAAGTTGCTCACGCCCTTCAACGTGATTTCGACGATCATCGTGGTGGTGGGTTTGGTCCTGATCGTGATCCGTTTCATCTACGGCATCGGCTCCATCACCAACCTGGACCAGGAAAACCCCTGGGGTTTGTGGATCGGCTTCGATGTCGTCACGGGCGTCGCTATGGCGGGCGGGGCCTACGTCATGACCTTCATCGTCTACATCCTGGGCCGGCAGCGCTACCACGCCATTGTCAGGTCGGTGGTACTGAACGGGTTCTTGGCCTACCTGTTCTACGCCGGTGCCCTGATGCTTGATCTGGGCCGGCCCTGGAACATCATCAATCCGATCATCGGCAACAACTTCGGGGTCAGCTCGGTGCTGTTCCTGGTGGCCTGGCACTTCATGCTCTACATGGCGGCGGAGTTCATCGAGTTCTCCCCTGCGGTGGCCGAATGGCTGGGCATGAAGAGGCTGCGTAAGATAGTCGGCGGCCTGACCATCGCTTCAGTGATTTTCGGCATCACCTTGTCGACCCTGCACCAGTCGGGGCTGGGCGCCTTGTTCCTGATGGCCGAAAGCAAGATCCATCCCCTGTGGTACACGGAATTCATTCCGGTGCTCTTCCTCGTGTCCAGTGTCTTCGCCGGCCTGTCCATGGTGATCATCGAAGGCTCCATCAGCCACAAGGTCTTCGCCTCCCGGGTCAGCAAGGATCTGCATCACCGTCACAATGATATTTCGATCGGGTTGGGCAAGATCTGCGCCGGGTCCATGTTCGTCTATTTCTTCCTCAAGGTACTGGTGGTCATCCACGGCCAGCAGTGGGACCTGCTGATGACCGGCTGGGGCGCCTGGTTCCTGGTCGAATTGATCGGTTTCGTGTTGTTCCCCCTGAGCCTGTTCCTCAGGGCCGTCAAGGAGGAGAACGTCAAGCTGGTCAAGGTGGCCGCCGCTCTGACCCTTGTCGGCATCATCCTGAACCGGCTCAACATCTCGATCATTGCCTTCAACTGGTTTGCGGAAAATCCCTACATTCCCCACTGGGGGGAAATCTGGGTCACCGCGACCGTCATATGCCTGGAGATCTGGGCTTTGCGTTGGATCGTCAACCGGATGCCGGTGCTGGGTGATCCCCCCGCCTGGGCCCGGGACATGGATCATTAGGAATTGGCGCGGAGCGGCCTGAAGTGCGGGGCGTTCCCAAGGAAAGGTGCCATCATGGCTGAGTACACGTACCACGATATCTTCGCCACCAAGGGCCTTGAATACATGGTGGTACTTCTCTATTTCATCTTGTTCGTGTTTTTTACCAAAAGCCTGAACACCAGCAAAAAAAGCGGCAAAAAGCCGGCCCGAAAGGATTAGCCATGCGGATTCCCAACAACCCGGAACATGTCAAATCGCCGACCAGGTGGGTCCTCGGGCTGATGATCGGGGCAGGTCTTTTGGCCTGTGGATCGCCGGCGGGCGCATATGAGGACTACATTCCCAACACCAGCGGCAACACGGCCTGCACCATTTGCCACACCTGCGAGTTTCCGACCAGCGGTGATCTGTGCCTCAGCAAGGATTTCTGCCTGAGATCCCTGGGCGCGCTCGGACAGGGCGGATTGCCGGGCCTGAAGATCATGGTCATGGACGAAATGGAGAAGGTCTACGACCCGGTCTATTTCAACCACGAGAAACATGCCCAGATGAGCGAGATGAGCGAAGGCTGCGTGGCGTGCCACCACTTCATGCCTCCCTCGTCCGGACATCCCGCCTGCAAGGAGTGCCACGTCCCCGAAAGCCTGCACAGCAAGATCCAGCCGGGACTGAAAGCTGCCTACCACCGCCAGTGCCTGGGTTGTCATGCGGAGTGGGATACGGAAACCCATTGCGAGTTCTGCCACCGCAAAAAGGAAGGCGGAATGACCGACGCCGAGATGGCGAACCTGCCCTTCGCGACCCATCAACCGACGCTGGCCGTCAAGGACCTGATCATTTTCGAGACCGACTACGACGATGGGGACAAGGTTCCGTTCCATCACGCCAATCATGTGGAACTCTACGACCGGGACTGCAGTGTATGTCACGCGAACGAGACTTGCGCCAGTTGCCACGTCCACGGCGTCGAATCCCATCCCCTGGGCTTGATCAGCGACATCGATCTTCATGACACCTGCTACCAGTGCCACGAAGAGAAGAAGGGCTGCGAACAGTGCCACGGCCGCAATTCCAAGGACCTGTTCAACCACGCCGAAGTCGGCTGGGAATTGCAGCCCTACCACAAGGTCCTGCAGTGCAACGATTGTCATCATACGCGCGGCAAGTACACCGCCAACGATCCCCGCTGCGAGACCTGCCACTTCGACGGCTGGGACGAAAAGCACTTCAACCACGGTATCACCGGTGTGGTGCTAGACGAGGTCCACTTGGATACCGACTGCACCGATTGCCACGTGGGTGGCGTGGGGACCCGGTCCTCGTGCGACGAATGTCACGACGACGGTCGCATCTGGACCCGCCACGCCAGCTTCGGCCCGGGAATCGAATAACCCCCGGCTAGCAGGCTGTTGAAAAACTGGATCTGGTCGCGTTCGGAGCGCTGATAGGCTGGATTTGCGGCACGACGACGACGCGATGCCGATGCGCATCGTGGAGGAGGA
>CBDUYZ010000078.1:0-9921 GCA_965371575.1 uncultured bacterium | reverse complement strand
GGCCTGCTTGAAAGCGTAGGCCACGGCCTCATTGCCGGACAGTGCCACGAGTTTCTGTTCCATGACTCGGATCCTTTCCGGCCAAAGCCTATTTCTCGTCCCGCACCATGACGAGGGCGGACTTGCCCTTCTTGGCGGGAGGACATTCGTGGGCGCAGATACCGCACCCCTTGCAGTGATCCAGGATGATGCCCTTCATGAGGGGCTTGTCACCCGACGTGTCGATCTCGATGGCGCTGTCGGGGCAGTAGATCCAGCAGAACATGCACTGGATGCAGTTCTCCTCGATGAACTCGGGGACGAAGGTGCGCCAGTCACCCGTCTTGTAGGTGGCCGTGTTGCCCGCCTCCCGAATGATCCCGCCCTCGTGCAGGTCGCCGGTCTTGATGAAACTCATTCGGACACCAACTCCTTGTTGGCGCGCTCCACGGCGGCCAGGTTCCCGTCGATGATGACCTGGGAGAACTTGCTTCCCAGATTTTCGACCAGCTCTCCCTTGAGCTCTTCGACGGTCAAAATTTCGTTGACCGCCAGCAGGGCTCCGATCATGGGCATGTTCGGAATGGGACGACCGATCGAGTCCAGGGCGATGCCCGTGGCGTCGACGGTGTGTACCACGGCGCCCTTGACGTTCAGCTTTTCCTTGATGAAAGCGGGGCTTTCAATTGTGTTGACCAGAAAGACCGTCCCCTCGCCGGTGCCGGCGGTGACCCCGGCGGCGGGACTGTCCAGCAGCGAGGAGTCCAGAACGATCACGATTCCGGGCTGTTCGATCATGCAATGCCTGCGAATGGGTTTAGCGGAAATACGGGTAAAGCCCCGCATGGGGGCGCCCCGACGTTCGGGACCGTATTCGGGAAAACCCTGGCCATACTTGCCCTTGGACAGGACAGCCTCGGCCAGGAACATGGCAGCCGTCTTGGCCCCCTGTCCACCCCTCGCGTGCCAGCGGATTTCAACCATCTCACCTGCCATCAGCAACACTCCTTTATATTGAAAACCCAGGGCGTATGTGGAAATCGAAGTCCCGAGGGTGTAAAATCAAGCTCCCTCGGTATTCGAAAAGTAGCTGTCTTGTCCGGCTGAAACAAGAAAAACGGCTGACCAAATCTCGGGGTTGTTGATTATGAAAATCATTGTGCTGCGGTGGTTTGGTCGAACGGTGGAGAATCGGAATGACCCTGAAACGATGGGAATTATGAGTGGAACGGGATGATTCACTGATCCTCGACATGATGCTGGACGGACACCCCAGCCGCTATGTCCTCGGCCCGCTGGCCTGCCTGGATCTGGGCCGCTTCGTACCCCACCCACCACCTGTCTATATCATGGACGGCGCCGTGGCGGAGTTGCATCCCCGCTGGCTGGAGCAGGTCCAGGAAAGCTGTGATCATTACCTGCACGCGTCCCTGACGGTACAGGGGGGCGAGACGGCAAAAACCCTGGCCCAGCTGGGTAAAGTCTACGATTGGCTCGCAACCCAGAACGTTCACCGGGACGGGACGATCGTGGCCGTCGGCGGCGGCGCCGTGCTGGATCTGGCCGGCATGGCGGCCGCCACCTGGCGACGGGGCGTGAATTTCATCGCTATCCCCACCACCCTGTTGGCCATGGTGGACGCAGCGATCGGCGGCAAGACCGCCCTGAACGCGGCGGGGCTCAAGAACCCCGTCGGAGTATTCCATCCCGCGGTGGGTATCCTGGCCGACACCGGTTTCCTGGCCACCCTGCCCCGCCGGGCCTGGCGGGACGGCCTGGCCGAAATGATCAAGACCGCCGTCATCGGCGACGCCAGCCTGTTCGCCCACCTTCACCGCTCCCGCGGTCGCTTGGCCGCAACTATCGGGGACGGAAGCCCGCAGGAAACCATTCCCGGCGTCGTCGGGGCACTTCCTTGGCGTCAGTGGATCGGACAAGCGGTAGCCGTCAAGGCCCGCATCGTGAACCGGGACTTCCGGGAACGGGGGCTGCGTCGGACGGTGAATCTGGGGCACACCCTGGGCCATGCGCTGGAGGCCTGGAGCCGGGACACGGATTGCCCGCTGAGCCACGGCCAGGCAGTTGCGGTGGGCATGGCGGTGGTGTTCCGCATCGCCGCCGACAGGGGCACCTGTTCCCTGGCCACAGCCGTCCAGGTGATCGAACTGCTCGAAGCCTGCGGCCTGCCCGTCACCCACCCCTCTCCCGGCACAGACGACCTGGAGCACCTCCTGGCCGGGGACAAGAAACAATCCGCCCGGGAAAACCTCAGGTGGGTACTTCCCGAGCGGATTGGTAAAATGGACATCAACGGACGGGTCGCAGTCGCGGAAATCACCAAATGGCTTGCTTGATCCCGCAGTCTCGACCCGATTTCGTTATTTGGCCAGAACCATTTTTTCGGTCAGGGCCTTCCCTTCCCCGGTCATATGGACAAAATAGACTCCCGCGGCGGCAGCGCGTCCGCTCCGATCATGCCCATCCCAGACGGCAGTGTGCCGGCCGGGCGCCAAGGTCCCTGTCACCAGATCCTGCACCAGGCGGCCCCGCACATCGTAGATCCCCATCCGCACCGTCCCGGACCGCGCCACGTCGAAATGGATGGTCGTCCGCGGATTGAACGGATTGGGGGCGATGCGGGCAATGGCCATAATCCTCGGCAAGGCGTCATCGACCGGGGAAGCGCCGCCGGACGTTTGTACCTTGTCGGAATAACCTCCGCCGTAACCACCTTCGTTAACCGCGGCCACCAGGTAGTACCAGTCACCCTCGGGCGGGGTGTCGTCGAAGGTCACGGTGGGATGCGGAACCGAGGCAATGGCTTTGGCGGGCGCGGGAATGAACACCTCCGCTGAGTCCCGGTAGATGACGTAGTAGTCCAGGTCGGGTTCACTGCCCGGGTCCCAGGTCAGCCGGATCTGACCTTCGCCCAGTTCGGCCAGGGCCAGACCGCCCACCGCCGCCGGAGCCACGAAATCCGCGCTCGGACCGCCCAGCAGGCCAATATCCGCCCGGGAACCGTCGGGATCCACGCACAGGGGATCGATATCGCCCCCGTCTATGCAGGGCGAATAGCAGGCCAGTCCGAAATCTCCCAAGCCCGCATCGACGAACAGGGGATCAAGGCTCAGGTCGTGGACGCCCGGCGTACCGGACAAGTTGTCGCCCCCGATGTTGTTCCAGACGTTGTTCCAGTCCTCCGTCCCTGCAACCAGCATTCCGCCGGAATCATTCCCGAACACCATGTTGTTCCGGACCAGGAAATCGACCCCGCCCATCGCCAGTATGCCGCCGATGCTGGGGCCGTTGTTGCCGTCGACCTGGCAGTTCTCCACCACACCTGCGACCCCGAAGGCGCACACGCCGCCCCCGGTACTGGTGGCGGTATTCCCACTTATCCTGGTGTTGCGGAAGACGAGATGGGTGTCCGATGCCTCCACGCCACCGCCGTTGCCGCCGCACTGGTTGCCAAGCAGTGTCGAGTTGCGCAACTCCAGGGAACCCCCGTTCGCAAATACGGCACCACCCCCGGTGGAGGTAAGGTTGCCCTCCATCAAGACCCGATCCAGGACCACCTGGCCACCGTTCATGGCCAGGGCACCGCCCCGGTGTACATTGCTCCCGCCGGTCATGCTGCCTCCGCTGACCGTCAGGGAAGCTTCATCGACGTAGATGGAGCCTCCCTGGTTCCCGTCCATCATCTCGCTGCACCCGTTGCCGGTGAAAGTGCAGTCAGTGAACGTTGCCACCGCTGTGCCGAACAAGCTGACGGCGCCGCCTTTGCTGCCGACGTTCCCGGTGAATTCACAATTCTCCACGGTCGGCGTCCCATCGATGAAACAGATGGCGCCACCGAAACCGGGGCCGTTGTCGGAAGCGGCCCGGTTGTTTTCGAACACGCAGTTACGGATGGTGGGCGAAGCGTACAGGCTGTAGATGGCGCCACCGTGCTGGCCGCTGCTGGGCAGGCTGACGATGCCGCCGGTGCAATCGTGGAACACGACCGATTCGACTTCACCGAAATCTCCCGAGCCGCTGCGGAATCGCATGCCGGTACTGCCGCCCTGTAACCGGGTCGGGTGGCTCTGTATGTCCTGGACACTGAAGGCAGGGTCCCAGGATCCGCGGATCTTCACCGTCGTGTTTACCATCACCCCATCGATGTAATCCCCTCCCTCCACCAGAACAGTGTCCGTGCCGGTGCAGGCGAGCACCGCGTCGCTGATGGTGTGGGCAGCGGTTGCGGGCGATTCATAGGGCGGAGTATTGCTGCCCGCCGGTGAAACATAGCGGGTCTTGTGGCCGATGATCGTAATAGGATCTACCGTGAAATCGTAACCGGTCTCGGTTCCCGAACTGGGAAAGATGACCAGGCTGGCAAACTCGGTGCCCATATTCGGCACCAGCCATGAATAGGTGCCCGTGTTGGGGACGTTCTCCTCCACCAGGATGTCATGGCAGTACCCGTCGATGCCCAGCCAGATGTCCACGTTACTGACCGGATCTCCTCCCGTGCTCCACAGAACATCAACCGACTGCTCCGCGTACAGGGTATCGAAAGACTCGTTGATGGCGACAGACACCGGCGGTTCGGCATATTGGAGTTGGGTAACGGAACTGCCGGTACTAGCAGCCCCGTATTCGACGGTGATATAGCCCCCCACGCCGAACTCGGGTCCCCAGCTGTTTTTGATGAGCCAGGCCCCTTGGCCTTCGCAACTCCGGTCGTCGTAACCCACTATCAGCACCAGATGGTTCGTAGTATTGCTCTTCTCGTCGAAGCAGCCGCCGGAGTAGGCTTCGAAAGCATCGCTGGCATTAATGGCGGTACAGACCGGGCCGTACTGCAGGGCCGCCTTGATCTGATTTACGTCATTGCTGATGGAATTGTAGCCGGTGATGGTCCCGTATTTGAGGAAATCGTCCTGGGTGCAGGGTGCGGCCGGAGGATCCATCGCGAGGTAGGGTGCGCAATTCTCCAGCACTGACCCATAATTCTGGAAGACGTAATAGGAAGCGGGTGCCCAACCCCCGCCGCAGCCGGACCCGTATGGGTTGCAGGAAATGGACTGCTGTTCGGAAAGATCGGTTTCTTTTCCATAATAAATCTTGATGAAGGATTCCATCTCCGCCGTAGCCGCAAACGCCCAGCAGGACCCGCACGCACCCTGGTTCTTGACCGGGGTGACGCCACCCAGATCATACCAGCTCAGATTGATGGGGAGCTCACTCTTGTCGATGGGAAAGATCTTCAGATGCTGCTCCAGTTCCCGTTCGTAGTCCGCGGGGGGATTGTAGCCCCGCAGATTGGCCCGCACCTCGGGAGTCAGAGTGCTGGTGAAGTGATCGTCGACCTCGAATTTCCATCCGTTCGCGTCGATCTGGCGTTGCAATTCCTGGATGTCGGGAGCGCCCTGGCCGGCGGCGAGGGTCGGCAGGACCGCCACCATGATCAGGCTCGACAACAGGAGAAATCCCCTCCGGGACAGGACAGTGCAGTTGATGAATCGCAAGTTCGGCTCCCTTTCATACACATGCCTTCATGGGCATACTTATCTCGGGCGACCTGAATCCACTCCGGGCGCCGGTTTCATAATCAATATAATTAATTTATTATCGGCAACCTAGTCATCATTCTTGTCTAATATATTTATTTTTTTCCATTTAGCCTTATGACCGTATTTTTTTCAATTTCAATACATGGAAACGGGATCCACGTCGTGGAACACGTCCGCCCCCTTGAATCCCTCCCTGAAACTCCGCAGGCATTCCGCCAGCCAGTCCTTTTCCCTCTTGCCCAGGCTGCCCTTGATCAGGATCTGGAAGCGGAACCGGTCCTGGAGGCGGGGAAATACGGCGGGCGCGGGACCGAGCACCTCCACTCCGGGCCCGCGCAGGTTGGCGCGGACGGCGTCGGCGAGTTGGCGAGCCGCTTCTTCGGCGTGCCCCAGCCGACGGCTCCTGACTCCCAGCCTCAGCAACCGGTTGAAAGGAGGATAGCCCAGGGCTTTCCGTACCGGTGTTTCCGCGGCGAGGAAGGCCGCATAGTCGTGGGCGGCCGCCGCCTGGATGACTGGATCATCGGGCCGCCAGGTCTGGAAAATGACCCGGCCGTCCTCAGTCCGCCCCGACCGGCCGGCCACCTGGGTCAACAGCTGGAAAGACCGCTCGGCGGCCCGGTAATCCGGCAGACACAAACCGTCGTCGGCCGACAGAACGCCAACCAGGCCCACTTTGGGGAAATGATGGCCCTTGGCCACCATCTGGGTGCCAACCAGAATGTCTGCCTCACACCTGGCAAAGGCCGTCAGGATGCGGTGGTGACTGCCGCGGCGCCGGGTGGTGTCGTGATCCAGGCGCAGGATCCTGGCGTCAGGGAAATTGGCCTGCAGGTTCAGCTCCACCTTTTCCGTGCCGCCACCTGCGGGCAGGAACTCCTCGGAGCCGCAATCCGGGCAGGTCTCAGGAATCTGGCGCGTGAATCCGCAATAGTGACAGAGGAGACGCCGAGGCCGCAGGTGGTAGGTCACCCCGATATCGCAATGCGGACACATGACCACTTCTCCGCAATCGCGGCATTGCAGGACCCTGGCGAATCCCCGACGATTGTAATAGAGGATGATCTGTCGGCCCTGCCCGAGGGTATCTGCCATGGCTTCGGTCAGGGTCGGTGTGAAACCCTCGAGATTACCGCCTCCCCGCATGTCCACCACCTCCACCAGGGGCAGCCTCCCACCAACCCGGTCGGGCAGTTCCAGCAGTTCGAAACGCCCGTCCAGGGCGTTGACCATGGATTCCAGATCCGGCGTGGCCGACCCCAGCATCACGAGAGCCTGGTTTTCCCGGCCCCGGATCAGGGCGGCGTGTCGGGCATGGTAACGTGGTTTTTCATCCTGCTTGTACGAAGTATCATGTTCCTCGTCGACGATGACGGCGCCCAGGTTGAGCACCGGTGCGAACAGCGCCGAACGAGGTCCGACCACCACCTTGATTTCCCCCCTGGCCGCCTGTTCATGCACCCGGCAGCGCTGCCCGGCTGACAGTCCGCTGTGAATGGCCGCCACGCGGTCACCGAACCGGGCCGAGATCCGGGACAGGGTCTGCGGGGTGAGAGCGATTTCGGGCAACAGGTAGATAGCACTGCGGCCCGCGGCCAGCGCGCGGGAAATAACGTTGAGATATACCTCGGTCTTGCCGCTTCCCGTCACCCCGTGCAGCAGCAGGGCGCCGAAGGACCCGGACCCCAGGACCCTTTCCGCAGACTGCACGGCCAGCTCCTGGGCACTGTTGAGGGTAATATCATCGGGGTCCACGGAGGGATACGTGCTCTGCGACGATTCCCGCCCCCCGCCACGGGCACGGGTTCCCGGCGAGGGAGGATGGAACAGGGGAATGACCTCGCCCAGAGGCAGGGCGTAATAGCCGGCCAGCCACTGGGCCAGACGAATTCGATCGCCGGTGATCCTGTACTCCGCAGGCAGGACCCGGGTGATGTCACGCAGCCTGACCCCGTCTATTTCCCGAACGTCCGGCGCCAGATCGTCCACACCCACAACGAGGCCGGTCACTTCCCGCCGGCGGCCGAAAGGAACCACCACCAGATCACCCGGCTGAAGACCGGGGTCTTCGCCCGCACCCTCCTTCGCCTGGAATCGGTAGGAAAAAACCTGGGCCAGGGGCACGGGCAGAACGATTTCAACAAGCTGGTACAAGAAAGCCTCAAACCCCATGCGGGAATTCACCGTTGGCCGGTCCAGTCCGGGTCCAGGAACGGATTCTACCGCGCCCGGACCGACGCGTCCATTGCCGAGCGTGGCCGGTCCCCGCGGGACTGTCAGTCGCTGGTCACACCGAGAAGATCCTGCACGGCGTCGATGACCTTCTGGGGGCTGAAGGGTTTGGTGATGTAGGCATCGGCTCCAGCCTGGCGGCCGGCGTTCCGATCTTCCCGACCCGTCAGGGCCGTCAGTAGAATGACCGGTATTGAGGAAGTGCGAGGGTCCGCCTTAAGGGCCCGGCATGTCTCCACGCCTCCTTGGCCCGGCATCATGACGTCCAGGATGATCAGGTCGGGCGTCGACTCTACGGACAGCTTGAAGGCGTCTTCTCCGTTCAGGGCGGAAAGGACGGTGAATCCTTCGGCATGAAGACTGAAATCGAGGATATTGCGTATGTTGCGTTCGTCGTCGACTACCAGAACCTTGTGCAAGGTCAACCCTCTCGTTGGTGTGTGCAGACCCGGACCCTTCAAGCATTCTCCGGGGCGGATCAGGTCATGACCGGAATCGGCGCGCCGCGGTCCAGGGACAGGCGGTTCGGATCGGCGATCGCGCCGTTCTTGACCTGCAGATCCATGATGCGCTCCCGACGGGCCTCAGTTTCCTCCAGGAAAACGTCGGCTATCCGCTGGCAGAATTCCCGTCCGAGGCCTCCGCGGATCACGTTCATGGCTTCATCCAGATCCATGGCCTGACGCCAGGGTCGCGGACTCAGCAGGGACGACAGCGAATCGGCCAACCTGACCAAACGAGATCCCAGCGGAATGGCCTCGCCGGCCAGCCCCCCGGGATAGCCGGTCCCGTCATAGTTTTCGTGATGGTGCATAATGAGCTGACGCACCTTGGCGTCAAGTTGGAGGGGTTCCAGAATGCCCAGTCCCGCATCCACGTGCTTTTCGACGTGCCGCCGTTCCTCTTCATCCAACCGGCCCGGTTTGCTCAGAACCCGGGGAGGCACACTGCCCAGGCCAACGTCGTAGAACTGCAGCGAGAAGGCCAGATGTTCCAGTTCGTCGCCAGGCAGCATGATCCTGCGGGCCGAGGCCAGACAGATTTCCTGGCAGACTTCCAGCAGGCTCTCGTGGCGCAGATGTCCCACCGCGGTGGTCGACCGCAGGGTGTCCCGAATGGACTCGAAATCCCGCGCGCCGTCCTGCCAAGTCTCGTAACGGGCCAGCAAGTGCGCAAGGCGAGGCGCCAGGGATTCCAGGAACACCTTGTCGTCATGGTCCAGGGCGGTCCCGTCGGTCTTGTTGTTCACCGAAATGACGCCCACCACGTCCCCCCCCAACAGCAAGGGCACGCACAGCAGGGAGGGGGTGGAGTAACGGGGTTCGTTCAGCTCGCGGCGGAAACGAGTGTCGCTCGTGAGGTCGTCGACCAGGAGGGTTTTCCCCTTTTCCCAGACCAGGCCCGCAAAGCCCGCTCCCTTGCGCACCCGGGCGCTCTGCACCACGGATTCCGGCAGGCCGATGGCCGCACGGATGGTCAGGTGATCGCCTCCCTTGTCCGGCATCATCAGGGTAGCCACCTGGATACCGAGGCTCTCGCTCACCCAGTGCATCAACCGGTGCATCAATTCTCCCGCCTCGAAGGGCAGGCTCGTCAACGAATCCGGGTCCGCCTGTTGCAGAACCGCCGGGCGCCGCGGCAGCAACACGGTTATCCGCGTCCCCCGGGGCTTGACGTTTTCCGCCCATATGCGGCCGTCGTGGTGGACGACGATATCCTGGCAGATCGCCAGACCCACCCCCTGGCCGTTGTGCTGGCGGGTGGCGGAGGAATCCACCTGATAGAAACTTTCGAAGATGTCCCCGAGCTTGTCCTCGGGAATGCCGATGCCCGTATCCTGCACGGTCAGGCAGACGGCGGTGCCGGTCTCATGAAGCCCGACGCGCACCTGCCCCCCCTCGTGGGTGAACTTGAAGGCGTTGCCCACCAGGTGGGTCATCATCTGCTGGATGAGCAGCGGATCCAGGGGCAGGCTGATGATCTCCGCACCCGCCTCCAGGGAGAACTCGATATCCATCTGCTGGGCGCGGCTTCGCCAGGAATCCTCCAGGTGCCGCACCAGGCCCACCAGATCCGTGTCGACCTGTTTCATGGATGGACGGTTGTTCTCCATCTGGCTCAGGTCCAGGATGTCGTTGATGATCCCCGTCAG
>CBDUYZ010000077.1:0-10069 GCA_965371575.1 uncultured bacterium | reverse complement strand
ACCGCATCGCCGCCGGCGCCCAGGGTGCCGAAGCCTCCCGGATCATTCCAGAGTTGTCGCAATTGAGCAGTGAGGGTACCAGCAGTTCCCGCGGGGCCGGTCCGGCTCCAGGAACCGGTCAAACCCGGCGGCCGGGGCTCGCCTCGCCAGAAAGCGAGGACAGCGCCGGGATCACGGGGCGCGTCCACGCGGCCGGCCGTCAGAGGCCGGGGACCGGTGAGGGAGATTTTCCCCCTGAGCAGGGCGCCTGCCAGGGCCCATTGCCAGGGCAGGGCCAGGACACGCCCCGACGCAGACACGGCCAAGGACAACCGGGGGTTGTGCCCCCAAAGATCGGAAACCCGGACCCGGATCAGGCTGCCCCGTCCACTCGGCGCCATGACCAGGCGGAACCAGATCCAGGGCAACAGCCCAGCCGCTCCCAATATAAGACCTGCGACCAGCGACAGCAGGCGACCACCGAGGACCCGGACCGCCGTCCCGCTGCCCGGACATTTCACCGCGCTCAAGACACCGCCGTACACCTCGGCTCGGGCCCCGGCCGCCAGCAACCACACATCATCCACATGCCACCGGAGTCGGACCCGCAGACGGCGTAAAGCGGCCATGGTGGTCCAGGCAGCGTCGCCGGCGGCGGGTCGATCCCAGAACACGACCTGCGAGATCCGGTAACGCTGAACCACCTCGAGCATCTGCTTCGTGGAGCCGAGCCAGGGAATATTGCCTCCACCCAGAGGCGGCAGTCCGCCGCCGTCAGGTCCGTCTGCCACGAAGCCGGCCACATCCACCCCCTGGTCCGTCAAGTCGCCGGCAGCGGCCAGCCAGTCCCTGATCCGGCCGGGCTCACCCGACAGCAGGGTCCGCTCCAGGGAAAGGCGTCCCTGCTCAAGGCGCCGCAGAATCCGGCGGAATATACCCTCGCCAGCGGCCGTCACCACCGCCAGCAGGGGAATGAACATCAACAGGACAGCCCGGCTGATGACTTCGAGGTGCCCCAGGTACGTGCTGGCCAGCAGAAGGACCGCCACGACACCAATCTGTTGCAGGTGTTCCGGCAGGGACCGGGCGCCGCGATGCCGACCGGGACGATCGGGACGATAACGGCCGGTCAGCAGGAAGGTCAGCGAGGCCAGCAGCCAGGAGAACATCAGCAAGGGTACATATTCGGCCACCGGATACAGGGGTTCGGTGAACAGGCCGCCCATCGCGTCCCGCAGGGCGTAGGCAAGGCCGAAAGCAGCCGTCAGGCCGATCATGTCCAGGGTCCACAGCAAGAACACCAGCAAGGGATCCCGCCATTTCTTCATCAGCCAGATGAACATCCCCCACTTCTCGTAGAAGGAGATCAGGCTGCCGAGGTGGAACCAGAAGGACTTGCTGAACCTACCAGTGGCGCTGTCCCGGCGGTGATGATGCACAAAGCGGGCACTTGGCGTGTACTGGACCTCGAAGCCGGCCTGCCACATGCGGTAGCACCAGTCCACATCCTCGAAATAGAGGAAGAACCGTTCGTCCATGGGGCCGGTGCGTTCCATGGCCGACCGGCGCACCAGCAGGCAGCCCCCGAGCACCCAGTCCACCGGGCGGCTGGTCTGGTGGTCGAAATCCTGCATCAGGTGCAGGTGGACCGCCCGGCTTTCCGTAAAGATCCTGCCCAGGATTGTGCGCCGCATCAGCAGGGTCTTCATTGTATAGAAACGGCGGCAGGAATCCTGGACTGAGCCATCGGTGTTCAGCAGCTGGGGCCCGATCACGCCGGCGCGGGGATGGCCGTCGGCGAATTCCAGCAGCCGGTCCAGGGCGCCGGGCTGCACCACGATGTCGGGATTAAGGATGAGATAGTAGTCCGCATCCACCTGGGCCATGCCCAGATTGCAGCCGCGGGCATAACCCATATTTTCGTTGTTGAAGACCCACAGGCAGTCGGGATGGTTGCGGTGGACCTCAGCCAGGCCGTCATCTACCGAGGCGTTGTCCACCACCACCACGCGGTGCTCGACCGCCGGGGCGCAGGCAGCCAGAGAAACGAGGCATTTTTCGAGATCGCCGCTCGAATTGTAGTGAATGATGACAACGGCAAGTTTCAAGGATTCTCCATTGCATGGACCCGTAGATCAAGGGATCCGGCGCAAGCGCAGGGCCCAGACCATCCAAATAGCCTCCACGATGATTCTTTTCGACATCTTCGAAACCCCGACCTGCCGGTCCACGAACATGATGGGGATTTCCTTGAGCCGCAGTCCGCGCTTCCAGCAGTGAAAATTAATTTCGATCTGGAAGGAGTACCCGTCGCTTTTGATCCTGTCCAGCGGCAGCATCTCAAGCGTCGTCCGCCGGAAACACTTGAACCCCCCCGTGCTATCCTTCAACGGCATGCCCGTCACTAAACCCGCATAACGGTTGGCGCCCACGCTCAGGATGAGCCGCCGCAGGGGCCAGTTGACCACGGTGATGCCGTGCAGATACCGGCTCCCGAGCACAAGATCATGGCTTTCGATTTCCACCAGGAATTCGTCCAGAGCCTCGGGATCATGACTGAAATCGGCATCCATTTCGAACACGGCCTCGAAATCCGTGTTGGCCAGGATCCACTGGAAGGCGGCGATGTAGGCCGCCCCCAGGCCCTGCTTGATCGGCCGTTCCAGGATCAGGATCCGGTCGCCGAACCCCGGCAGACCCTTCACCACGTCCGCGGTGCCGTCGGGTGAGCTGTCATCCACGACCAGGACGCTGAGACGGGCGTCGCGGGCCAGGATCATGGGCACCAGGCGACCGATGTTGTCGGCCTCGTTGTAGGTCGGGACGACGACCACGGCTTTCCGCAGATTCAATTTTTCCACGGCCCGGCTATTACTCTCAAGATCATTCATCGGCGGTACGATCTCCGGTCTTCGCTCCCGGCCGGAAGCGTCCAAAGGGAAACAGCAACAAGGCCATCAGGATCACCCCGCTGACCGAAAGAGTCAATCCCGCGCGAACCGACGGGTCGCGGTAATGGAACCGTACGGTATGACGGCCCGCCTCCAGAGCCACCGCCCGCAGGACCAGGTCGGCCTGCAGCAGGCTGCCGTCGGCACCGTCCACCTGGACCCGCCAGCCCGGAGTCATCATGTCCGAAAGCAAAAGCAGGGCCGGAACAGGGCTTTCCGTCTGCAGAATCACCTCGTTCATGGAATCGACCACAAAAACCGGTGCTGGCAGGACGGAAGCCGCGGGAATCGGCTCCACAGCAGGCGCCCGGTCCAGGAAAACCGTGCCGGCCACGTCGATGTCGCCGGACTGGATACCGTCCAGAAACGGCTCCAGAGCGTCCTTTTCCGGCAACGAGTCGACCGATCGCCAGGCGGTCACCAGCCGGGCGCGAGGCAGGGCAGATCGATTGCGGTAGAACCAGAGATTTCCCTCATGAACGGGCTCGTGCGCGAGATCACACCCGAGCGCGGCCAAGGTGCTGAACTCCGCCTCACCGAAAGGACCGCCGAAAGCCACCACGCGGCCACCGAGCCAGGACGCCAAACGGCCTGCGGGTCGCTCGCTGAACAGACGTTTGCGGATGGGCTCGTACCGGGCCAGCTTGGCGGGGTGGTAGCCCCCCAGGGATCTGATCCCATCGGCCATCCAGATGTTTTGACCGCCCAGAGGTCCCAAGGGCCAGACCCGGTCGTGCCCGATGGCGCGGGCCAACGCCTCGGCGGCGGGTCCGGGATTATTCCGGTCCTGCCGGACATAGGCACGGGCCATGGGCTGGGCCGCCATCAGGCGAGTCCTGCCTGTCGCATCCACGCCTATCTGCTGCAGGGACCGCTCCGGATAGATGATGCGCCGGTCCACCGCCGCCAGATCGGTGGCCACCAGCAGGACCAGGACCCAGACCAGACCACGGCTCCGGAAGCCTTCGTTACGCAAGGAGTACCAGAGAGCCGAGCCGGTCGCCATCAGGATCAGGCCGATCCGAATCAGGTCTGATCGGTGCAGGAGCCAGGCTTTCTCCAGCAGGATGTCCGGCGCCTGCCTACCCGCCCCGGCCGCCAGGGCGGCCAGAGCCGCTTCATACTGACCCCGGAACAGTGAGGTCCCGCCCCCCAGCAGGAAGACCACCCCGACCAGCCCCAGCGCCGCGGGCAGAAAAACCGGCGGCAAGGCGGTCGCTGAACCGTCCCGCCAGGAAGCCGCGCCGCGGGCCGCCAGGATCGACAGGGCGAAGGCCACCGTTATCAGGATCATGGAAGGGATCCTGAACTTGTTGAAGAACGGCAGCCAGCCGTAGAGCCATTCGTAGAAGCCGAAACCGAAATTTCCGAAGGAGATCAGGACCGCCAGCACGGACATCGTGCCCAGCGCGGCGGTGAGGCCGCGACCGCCCCGGACCCAGCCGGCGGCCGCCAGCAGCAACAACAGGACTCCGAAGTAGTTGGGATAATCGTTGAAAGGCATGTGTCCCAGGTAGGTGGCCATGCCGAAGCCCGCTGCCGCGGGCAAAACGAAGGTGCCCAGTTCCCGCGGCGCCAGGGACCACCCGGTTGCGTAATCCAGGCCCACGCCCCCACCACCGACGGTATCCTGGCCGCGGATGGAGATGGCCGCGTAGTCGTGAACCGGCAGGAGCATGATGCCGCCGATCATGAAGCCCAGACAGAGCCCCAGACCCAGGAAACCCAGCCGCCGCCAACGCACGACGGGCTTCACCGGCCGCAGGTGGGGTTCGAAAGGCCGGACGGTGTTCCACAAACCCAGCCAGCCGATCACCAGCAGGGTGTAATAGGTGATCTGGACGTGGCCGCTGAGAATTTGGAGTCCCAAGAGCAGACCCGTCATACCGACCGCGCGCCTGCCGCCACCGTCGAGGACCTTCAGGGCCCAGCCGACGATCCAGGGCAGATACATGGCAGCCAGGAGCTTGGACCCGTGCCCATGGACTCCCCAGGCCACGACCTTGGGAAACAGAATCCATATCACAGCGCCCAGCACCAGGAACCCCAACGGAAGTTTCCAGCGCGACAACAGCCAGGCCATGCCCAGGCCACCCATCAACAGGTGGCCCAGCATCCAGGTCAGCGGAGCGAAGCGGACCTGGTTCTGCAGGAAATTGAAGACCACGGTGGGAGGGTACAGGAACTTGACGTAGGCGAGGGATCCGAACGAAGGCATGCCCGCGAAAAGATAGGGATTCCACAGGGGATAATGTCCCTCGGCGAGCACAGCGTCCCCCGCCCGCTCGAAGGCGTCGGCGTTGCTGGAATCACTGCTCTGGAAGACCTCGGCGCGAAACATGGGCCCGGGGTACAGCATCGCCAGAAGAAGCCAGAGAAGGAGGGCGACGAGCAGCCAGCGTCTCCATCCCCTGTCCGCGAACATCCCGACCGCCCAGGCAGGCAGGACAGTTGGACGGACCGGGTTTTTCCGCGGTCCTGACGACTTGTGCCTGGTGCTCTTTCTGGCCAACTTGTTCTCCCGCAGAAAATACCGGCGATGCGGGGTTGATGATATCATTCCCCCACCTCCGGTGTCCACCGATCACCGGCCCGACCCGCCTTCGACACGGGTCAATACTCCCGTCCCCGCATTTCATCGAGCGCGCCCTGCAGGACGGCCAGGGCGGTAGACAGTCGACCGTTCACCAGGTGCCAGCAGGCATGCCCCCCCAGGTAGGCCGACTGGGTCAGCAACAGGACCGGCCACTTGCTCCGCGGCCAATGCTTTCGTAACAGACGGACGTGACTTCGGCTCCTCAACCAGACCTTGCGGGGACTCTGACTACCGACCGAAGCACTGACCTTGTGCAGCACCAAGGCCGCTGGAACGTGGAGAATCCGCCCTCCTGCGGCGGTGATACGCAGCGAATAGTCCGCATCTTCACCGTAGAAAAAAAACTGTTCGTCCAGCTCGCCCACTTCAGCCAGAACCCGGGGTTTCAGCAGCAAGGCGCAGCCCGTACCGTAGTCCACGTAGCGCTGGGTGGGATCCAACCGGCCGGTCAGGCGGCGGATCCCGTCGTGTCTGATCCAGCCGCTCCAGCGTCCGACCAGGCCGCCGTCATACCAGGCGCGGGCCGGATCGTCCGCATAGCATATGCGCGGTGTGGCGGCCCAAGCCCGGTCATCGCCCTGCAGGGCCCCGGTCAGCCGCCGCAGGCTGCCGCCGGGAACGATCGTGTCGTTGTTCAACAACAGGATACAGCCGGAAAAACCCTCCTCGCGCAGCCGCCGCAGGGCCACGTTGTTGCCGCCGGCCCAGCGCAGGTTCTCCCCCGTCTCGATGATCTCCACTTCCGGATGGTGCATGCTGGTCCAGGCCACGGAATCGTCTTCCGATCCGTTGTCCACCATGATGATGCGCAGGGAGGGATAATCGGAGTCGTGAAGAGAACCTAAGCAGTCAGGCAGGACGCGGCGGCCGTTCCAGTTGACGACCACCACGGCCAGCTCGCACGGAGGCGCCCCGGAATCCCGCTCAGACACGGCGGGCAATCCTGTATTCCTCTTCCGGCCTCCGGCCGGCGACCACCAGTTCGGCGATCAGGCCAAGGCTGACGAACTGCAGGGCCACCAGGATGAACACGAGCCCGAGCAAAAGGATCGGGCGCAGGTGTATGCCGTGGCCCATCAGCCACCAGACAAGAAAATACAGGCTGATACCGCCGCCGACGACCATGAAACCCAGCCCGGCACGACCGAAGAAGTGCAGCGGCGAGGTGCGCCTGGCATGCAGGAAATAGACGGTCAGCAGGTCAAGGAAACCGTTGACGAAACGCGCCATGCCGTACTTGGTCCGGCCGTACTTGCGGGCAAAGTGACGCACGGGCAGTTCGGTGACCCGAAAACCGTCCATATGGGCCAGGGCTGGCACGTAACGGTGCATCTCGCCGTAGAGTTTCACCCGGCGGGTCACCTCGCGGCGGTAGGCCTTCAGCCCGCAATTGAAATCATGGAGTTTCAGGCCGCACATCCGGCTGGTGAACCAGTTGAAGATCTTGCTGGTATTGTTCTTGATGAAGTTGTCTTTGCGGTCCTGCTTCCAGCCGGTGACCAGGTCCCAGCCTTCCTCGATCCGGCCCACGAGGGCGGGTATCTCCGCGGGATCATCCTGGAGGTCGGCGTCCATGGTGATCACGATGTGGGCCGAGACCGCACGAAAGCCCGCACTCAACGCGGCTGCCTTGCCGATGTTCCGCCCGAAGGATAGGCCGTGGACCTCAGGCCTGGTTGCCGCCAGTTCCTCAACAACCCGGAAGGTCCCGTCGGTGCTGCCGTCGTCGATGACCCAGACCTCCCAGGTGCGTCCCAGTGAGGAGATCGCCGCAGCTGTGCGGTCCACCAGTTCGGGCAGGGATTCGGCCTCGTTGAAAGCCGGTACGACCACCGCGATATCGCAGCGGAGTGCGCCGTCTGCCGGGGGGATACGCTGGTCGTTCATACCTGCTGCCTCCTGGCTATGGCCCAGTCCACTTCCCTGGCCAGGCCCGTGGCGAAGTCCACGGTCGGCCGATATCCGATGGCCGCCTCGACATGGGTGCGGTCGGCGAAGGTGTCCTTGACGTCACCAATGGCCGCCTCACGGTAATCCACTGCGGCAATGACACCGGGCGCCCTGGCGGTCAGGAGTTCCTGCAGCAGGGCAAGGGTATCCCGAAAGACCAGCCGGCTGCCGCCGCCGGTGTTGAACACGGCCCAGTCCTCGTCGCCGGCGACGGCAAGAAGGTTGGTGCGTACCGCATCGGCAACATAGGTGAAATCCCTGGTCTGTGATCCATCGCCATACACGTGAAACGTCCGACCGTCCAGGGCGGCTTCGATGAACTTGCGAAAAGCCATATCGGGTCTTTGCCGGGGCCCGAAGACGGTGAAGTACCGCAGACTGCTGGTGGGCACCCCGAAATTCATGGCGTAAAGCACGCAAAGGTGTTCGGCGGCCATCTTGGTCACGCCGTAGGGAGACCGCGGCTGGGGCAGAGCCAGTTCGGTCACCGGCAGGATGGACTGATCGCCGTAGACGGAACTGCTGCTCGAATAGACGAACCGCACCAGGGAGCCGCTGACCGTCTCATGACGGCAAGCTTCGAGCAGACGTTGCGTGGCCATGACGTTGCGCCCGAGATACTCCTGGAAATAGTCCCCCCAGCTGGCCCGCACCCCCGCCTGGGCGGCGAGGTGAAAACAGGCCGTCCGGCCCGCCAACAGATCGACCGGATCCAGGTCCAGGAGGTCCTCCTCACGGAAGACGAACCTCTCGTGATCCAGGAAACCGGCCATGTTTTCCCGTTTGAGCGCGACATCGTAATAGTCGGTCAGGCAATCGACGCCGGTCACCGCACAACCCAGTTCCAGCAGAGCCTCGGTCAGGGCGCTGCCGATGAATCCGGCGCAACCGGTCACGATCACCGGAGTCCCGGGTTGGAGGATCTCGGCGACTCGTTCGGGCAGCGAAGACACGGTGTCCCTGAGCTCACTACCTTTCATCGATATCCCCCACGGCCTCGTCGATACGTTCCTGTTCCCGCTCAAGGGCCTCCTTGCGCATCTCTTCCAGCCCCTGCACCATGTCCGGCGGTCTCTCCCCGGTCCGGCGTTCCCAGGCGGCCAACACGCCTTCGGCCTCGACGCGCCGCCCGAGAGCCTGGAAGAGGTGGAACTGGAGCTTGTAGTAGAACAGGCGGTCGGGATAATCGGCAACCTGACGGGTGATCCATTCGACGGCCAGTTCGGCGGCGCCGACCCCGGCTACGCCACGCAGGGTATTGTAGAGGATCCGCTCCTCGGTTTCTCTGGGCACGTTGACGCGCAGCGAACGGAGGAAGTCCCCGGCCTCTTCGTCCTGGTAGGCCTGCACCAGCAGCAGGGGATAATAGTCCAGGGCCAGTTCGTTGAAGGGCGCGATGTCGAGGCTCGCCCGGAAGGCAAGCACGGATTTCAGCAACTGACGCTGGTACTCCAAGGAATCGGTCCGGGCCACCTGACTGGCCTTGAGATAGCACTCGTACCCGGCGCGATTGAGGGCGGCCGGATAGTTGCCCAGCAGGTGCCGGGCGTTGGTATTGCGGAAAATGTCGCGCCGGGGTTTCCCGATCCTGCTGACCAGGGTGTTCAGATCAGCGATGGAGAGTCGGCGCCCGGGCCCGCCCAATTCGAGCGCTTCGCGATCGCCGGCCAGACCAGTCAGCTCACGGTAACGCCGTTGACGGGCGGGAGTGTCTCCGTCCATGAGAGCCCCGAGCCGATAGACACCCAACATGTTTTCCAGCACCTTCTGCGCGTCCACACGGGGCATCCCGTCGGGGCCCGCCGTGTCGGTCAACCGGTAGGCCATCCCCTCCATCATCATGTTGGGGAAGTAGCGGGCCATGTTTTCCTGCGGAATTGTGACGGCGAAGAACACCGGATGGTTCACGCCGCCATAGTTGGTCGTGATGATGTCGTGGACCACGTAGTCCTTGATCATGATGAGGGTGCGGTCGCCCGTCTCGGGGTCCTCGAAGACCCGGTGCCGCAAAGCTTCGATCTCCTCATCGCTGCGTTTCATGGCCAGTGGCTTCACCGGACTGTGTTTGAGCTGCTTGATGTACCAGGGCAGGTTCACCAGCGACAGATTGACCACGGTGACGTCCGTCCGGAATTTCTCCACTTCCTGCAGGTACCAGATGGGGAAGGTATCGTTATCCCCGTTGGTGAAGATGATGGCGTCCTCGTCCAGGCCGGCCAGGATGTTCCAGGCGTATTCGTAGGCGATCCGGTTCTCGTGGTTGTCGTGTTCGAAGTACTTGGTGTGTCCCGGGAAAACAGGCAGCAGCGATACGACCAGGAACACCGCGGCGGTGGCCAGGCTCAGCGGACCGATCTTCACCCGGGGAATGGCCTTGCGCCAGTCCACGCCCTCGGTTTCGGCCTGGTCGGCGGATTTCCCTTCGCCCCCCGCCGCGTACCGCATCAGGGCCGTGGCCCCCAGCCCGATGAACACGGCGAAGAACATGAAGGCCGCAAAATAGAAGTAGCCCCGGTCACGCACCTCGTGGTCGGTAAAATTCAGGTACAGTGTCAGGATTTCTCCGTTGATCAGATAACCGATCAACGGCAGG
>CBDUYZ010000076.1:0-10132 GCA_965371575.1 uncultured bacterium | reverse complement strand
CAGGCTCACCAGCAGGGAGAGAAGCAGGGTCACGCTGATGGTCACCCCGACTTCTCCCAGCCAGACTCCCATTTCGTCATCCTTGCTCAGCACGATGGGAGCGAACACGATGACCGTCGTCAGGGTCGAGGCCACGATGGCCCGCCCCACCTCTTTCGTACCCCGCACCGCCGCGGCCAGGGGTCTGGCCCCGGCGTGCTGACACCGGTGGATGGATTCCAGCACCACGACCGCGTTGTCCACCAGCATGCCAACCCCGAGCATCAGGCCCATCATCGTCAGTACGTTCAGACTGCGCCCTGACAGGAACAGGAAAACACAGGTGCCCAGAATCGATATGGGTATGGCGATGGACACCACCAGGGTCATGCTCAGCCGTCGCAGAAACAGGTAGAGGATGGCCAGGGCCAGAACGGACCCGAAGAGACCGCCCTGCAGCAGGCTGCGCAGGGAATCGGTAATCTGATCGGCCTGGTTGAAGAACGAGAAACTATTGATGCCCTGCAGGGTCGGGTCCTGGTTGATCCTCTCGAGTTCGTTCTCGATGGCCCGGCATACTTCAACGGTATTGTAGCCCGAAGCCTTCTGGACCCAGAAGGCGATGGCCGGTTCGCGGTTGAGTACCCGGCCGTAATTGAGGGCCGGAGCCCCGTATACGACCTCGGCCACATCCCTGAGCCTCAGCCCCCGACTGTCTATGGGAAGTTCCCGTAGGTCCTCCACGCCTCGCAGACCGCTGACCGTACGCAGGTCGTAGCGCAGGCCACGGTCGGTGACACGGCCCACGGTCAATTCCACGTTGGCCGCCTCGAGTTCGGCGAACAGGTGGTTCACATCGACATTGTGCTCCATGATCTTGTCGAAACGCAGGTACACCGAGGCCTGAGTCGGCAGCACACCGTCGATGTTCACCCGGCCCACGCCCGGAATGCGCTGCAGGGGACTGATTATCTTCTGGTCGATCAGGTCCCAGCTTTCGGAAAGATCCCGGCCCTTGGCCGAAATCCTCCCCTGGATGATGGGGATGTCGTTTGTGTTGAAGGTCAACAGGAAGATCTGCGGGATGTCGTCAGGCAAATCGCCGCGAATCTGGTCAAGCTTCTCCTTCACCTCCATCCGCAGCAGATTTACGTCCCGGCCCCAGGCGAATCTCACGCCGATCTGGACGTCGTTGGCGTCACTGTAGCTGAAAATCCCCTCCACGCCTCCCAGGGTGGCCAGGACCTCCTCGATTGGACGCACGATCTCCTGCTCGTTCTCCGCGGGAATACCGCCCTGGTAGGGAATCCACACCGCAATGAAGGGGAACTCCATCCGGGGCAGGAAATCCAGGGGCACTTTCAGGATGGAGACCGCTCCCAGCAGCACCACTGTGGTCAAGGCCATGGCCAGAGTGACGGGTCGACGCAGGGAAAGTAAGGTCAACCACATGTCAGGCGTCCCCCGGGCCTAGCTCGGCCCCCACGACCTTGCTGAGCCCGCCTGACCTGCTCAGGGGAAGTCCGGACAGGCCGGTTTCACGGGCGCCCACGGAAGCCAGCACCTGCCCCCGGCCCGACAGCAGGGTGTAGATCACCGGGACGACGACCAGGGTCAGCAGGGTGGCCAGCAGCAGGCCGCTGATGACAGTCACCGCCAGTGGAGCGCGCAATTCGGCGCCCTCGCCCAGACCAAGCGACATGGGCAACAGGCCCAGGACGGTGGTCGCAGTCGTCATCAGGATCGGCCGCAGCCGCTCGGAACCCGCGAGCATCACTGCATCCCCCAGGCTCCGACCGCCCTGACGCAGTTGGTTGATCCTGTCCACCAGCACGATGCCGTTGTTCACCACGATGCCCGCCAGCATTATGGCGCCTATGACGGTGATTACGCTGATACTCATACCGCGCAGGAAAAGCCCGTAGACGGCCCCGCTCATGGCCAACGGAACGGTGAACATGATGACCAGGGGGTAGACGAAGGACTCGAACTGGGCCGCCATGACCAGATAGACCAGGAAAACCGCCAACAGAACCGCCAACCGCAGGGAACGGAAGGAACTGTCCATCTCGTCGTTCTGACCACCCATCTCGACGGACACGCCCGCGGGCAGACTCAGGTCCGCCAGGCGGGCTCGAATATCGCGAACCACGGAGCCCAGATCCCGGCCCGAAAGATTGGCGGACACGATCGCCACCCGCTTGCTGCCCAGTCGGTGAATTTCCGACGGCCCGGTCACGATCTCCATGCTGGCGATACTGCCCAGGGTGATGGGCACGCCGTCCCGTTCGGTGATGATCAGGTCCTGAACGGCTGTCAGTGTATTGCGCTGGGCGCCAGTGTTGAGGACGCGGATATCAACGTGACGCTCACGATCCCGGAAACGGCTGGCGACGGTGCCGCGCACCTTGCTCCTCACCGTCTCGGAGACATCCCCCAAACGCAACCCGTAGCGGTTCAGTTTGTCCCGGTCGAAAGACACCTGCACTTCCGGGGAACCCGGCACCATGCTTAAACGAATATCACGCAGGCCGGGCACGTCCACCAGACGTTCCCCCACCTCGTGCGCGGTTCGTTGCAGATCAGCCAGGTTGTAACCGTAGATGTTTATTTCCACAGGAGCACCGAAGGCCAGCAGTGACTGTCGGCGCAGTTTCATCTGCAGAGCCGGATAACGTCGCAGAACACAGCGAATACGCTCGAGGGCGACGGCTTCCGCTTCGGCCGTCGCCTTGACCAGGCGGACCTGCACCTCAGCCCGGTTTTCCTTCCGCCGCTGGGCCGACGACTGCCCGTCCCTGGACACCCCCACCTCGCCGGCCACCATGTCGATACCGGGCAGAGCGGACAGCTCCCGTTCCAGGTTGCTGATGACCGCGCCGGTTTTTCCCAGAGGCGTGCCTTCGGGCATTTCGAGTGCCAGCGTGAACTCGCCCCGCGCCAGGGGCGGAACCAGTTCCGAACCCAGACGGGGCCACAGCAGCACGGCGCCGCCGCCCAGGACCCCGGCCAGTAACAGGACCAGGAGCCGGTGGCGCAGAGCGCCGGCCAAAGTCCGCGCATAACCAGCCTGGAGAGCAGGAAAAGTCTTGGCGAAGGCCCAGGTCAGCGGCCACATGACAACACGCGCGGCCAGACGCACACCCGCCAGCAGGACCTGGCCCAAACGCAGCACCAGCATGGGCAGTCCCAGGGTGAGGAACAGGCCCGCCAGCCTCAGCCAACGCACAACCCGGCGGCCCTGTCCTGCATGCACGGACCAGGAAGCGTACCATCCTTTGCGGACCGCGGATGAAGCCTGCCCGACCGGCCGGTCACTCTGTCCAAAGGCAGCCGCCATCGGGGTAAAAGTCAGGGCCACGAACAGGGACACCAGGAGGGAAAAGGTCACCGTCAGAGCCTGGTCTCGGAAAATCTGACCCGCCACGCCCACCACCACGAAGACGATCGGCACGAAGACGGCCAGGGTCGTCAAGGTCGAGGCTGTCACTGCTCCGGCCACTTCGCCGGCGCCCTGTGCCGCGATCTCCGCGGGATCGGCGCCTGCGGGCGCCCCTTCCCGGCGCCGGTGAATGGCCTCGAGGACCACGATCGAGTTGTCCACCAACATGCCGACGCCCAGAGCCAGGCCGCCGAGGGACATTATGTTCAGGGAGACACCCCGGGTCAGCATCAGGATGAAGGTGGCCACGATGGAAATGGGAATGGCGATGCCGATGATGATCGTGCTGCGGAAATCCCTGAGAAAGACGAACAGGACCAGAACGGCCAGCAGGCCGCCTATCAGGGCGTTGTTGCGCACCTCCTTGACCGCCTGGGCGATGAATACGGACTGGTCGAACAGTATTTCCAGCGTCATGTTTTCAGGCAGATGCCCACGCAGGCGTTCGACATGCCTTACCGTGGTCCGCGCCATCTCCACGATGTTGGCGTCACCTTCCTTGTAGACGGCGATCTCAACGCTCTCCCGCCCGTCGACATGCGTGAGAGTGGTGCGTTCCTTGTGGGTGCGAACCACGTCTGCAACTTCCCCGAGACGGACGGATTTCCCTTCTATATTGGCGATGGTCACGTTTTCGATGTCCGCCAGATCTTCGAACCGGCTCAGGGTGCGGACGATGTATTCGGCGTTGCGGTCACGCAGGGAACCGCCGGAGGCATTTATGTTCTCCTGCCGAAGGGTCTCGGTCACCACGCCGATCGGGATGCCGAGGGCCGACAGGCGGGATTCATCGACCTCGACCCGGATCTCCTCCTCCAGACCGCCGGACACCCTGGCCGCGGCCACTCCGGTCAGGGCCTCGATCTCCTTCTTCAGGACGTCGTCGGCGACACTGCGCAATTGCACCAGGCTCGCATTTCCCGACAGACCGATACGGACCACCGGATCCTGGGCGGGGTCGTATTTCAACAGCAGGGGAATCGTTGCTTCCACAGGCAGACGCACCAGATCGATTTTTTCCCGCACGTCCAGGGCCGCGTAATCCATGGCGGTGCCCCAGTTGAACTCCAGGGTGATCTGAGACAGTCCGGCCTGGCTGATCGAATGGACCCGCAGTAATCCCGGCACCACGCCCACGGATTCCTCCAGCGGCCGGGTCACCAGGTTCTCGACGTCCACCGGGGCGGTGCCCGGGAATTCGGTCTGGACCGTAAGGCTGGGATAGCGGATTTCCGGCAGGAGCCGCATGTCCAGGCGGCCCAGGGCGGTCAGGCCGAACACCACAGCGGCCAGGGTCACCATCCAGACGGTCACCGGATGGGTCACCGCGTAACGGATCGCTTTCATCGGCTCACTCCGTCTTAGCCATGGCGGTGAGGTTGCTCGTTTCAGCGGCGGGATCGCCTTCCTCGGCAGGCCCCTGGCTATAGCCGACGGCTTCCCCGTTCAGCGCATCGATGCGCGATCCGGTGCGAAGGCCGCCCTGGCCCATCGTCACCACGAAATCGCCCTCGAACAGTCCTTCGAGAACTTCGACGTGGCTTTCGTCGTACAGGCCGGTTTCGATCTCGACCTTGCGCACAGTGTCGGCTTCGGCGACGAAAACGCTGCGCAGGGCGCCATCTTCAACCAGGGCTATCTTGGGCACAGCCAAGGCGTCATGGTGCTGGTCCGTGGTGATGCGGACCTTGACGAAGCCGCCCACAAGGGCGCTCTGCTCCGTCTCACCCAGCAGCAGCGTCAGACGGACCGTGCTGGTGTTGGGGTCGACGACCGGAGAGATCCTCTCCACGATCGCTTCCAGTGGCATCACCATGGCCTCGGGAGAGACCAGGACCCGCTGTCCCGTGGCCACCTTCCGGGCGACAGCTTCCGGCAGATGAACGCGTACGCGCAGAGGTGTGAAATCCCCGATGGTGAAGGCAGAAGCTCCGGCGGCGAGCTGCTGGCCGGGCACGACCATCCGTTCGGTGATCAGCCCGGGAAAGGGGGCGCGGACCCGTGTGTCCTCGAGAGTGATCCTGGCCAGATCCCTTTCGGCCTGCGCCATCTGCCAGGCGGATTCCATGTCGTCGAACTCCTTCTGGCTGATGAGCTCTTCGCTCAGCATCTCTCTGCTGCGGCCGAGTTGCCGCTTTTTGTCGGCCAGATTCAGTTCCGCCTTGTGCAACTGGATGCGTTCGCGGTCGTTTTCCAGCTCAGCCAGGATCCTGCCTTCCTCGACCCAGTCCCCTTCCTCCACGTTCACGAGATGAACGAGGCCGCGGGTTCGGGACACCAGTTCCACCAGCCGATCAGCCTCGATGACCGAGGCTGCGCGATAATACGAGGATATGCCCCTCCCTTGTACCCGGCACAATTCCACAGGAATGGGTTTCTCCTCCGGCTCGGCATCGGGATCGTCGCCGGCCTTGTCAGGCTCTGCGGTTCCCGTGGAATCGGCAGCGGCGACATCGATTTCCTGGGCCGACACGAACGGCAGCAGACCGGTCTGCCAGAGAACGACGCTACCCCCCAGTACGACGATCACCGCCGACATGATCAGGACAACTTTCTTTCCGGGCTTATACATGGCAGATCCCCCAGTGCAATCTCGGGTAGTACCTACATTAATTGAAAGGCGGTCCGCATGGGGAACAAGATCCGTTCCGGGCGCCAGAATTGAAGACGCACAGGAAGCCACAAGGTTGCATCTGGGCAATAATTCATCCAGCGGCGTCGAATTTCTCCGCCGCCCGGTACTACAAGCTGGAAATCCCGGCCCGGCGAGGCTATTTTTCAGCCTGACGGATCCAGAACAATCGGCCACGAAACATGAGGTCATTGCCATGAAGAAACTCGTCGAATGCGTTCCCAATATCAGCGAGGGAAGGGACCAGGGAGTCATCGACGCGGTGACCGCGGTCATTGGTGAAGTGGACGGGGTGCACCTTTTGGACGTGGATCCCGGCGCCGACACCAACCGCACGGTAATCACCTTTATCGGCTCATGCGAGGGTGTGGCCGAAGCCGCCTTCCGGGTCGTCAAGAGAGCCGCCGAGCTCATAGACATGAGCAGGCATTCCGGAGCCCACCCCCGGCACGGGGCCACGGACGTCTGTCCCTTCGTACCGGTCAGTGGCGTGACCATGGCCGATTGCGTCGCGATCGCCCAGGACGTCGGCCGCAGAATAGGCGAGGAGCTGGAGATTCCGGTCTATCTCTATGAAGACGCCGCCTCCAGTCCGGAACGACGCAATCTGGCCCACGTGCGCCGGGGAGAATACGAAGCCCTGCCCGACAAACTCGGCACCGAGGAATGGCAACCCGACTTCGGACCCAACGAATGGAACGAACAAACGGCCCGGACCGGCGCCACCAATGTTTCGGCCCGCGGCTTCCTGGTGGCCTACAACGTCAACCTGAACACCCGTGACAAGAAGATCGCCTCCCAGATCGCCCTGGACATCAAGGAGGCCGGCCGCGCCAAGCGCGACAAAAAAGGCAAGATCGTCAGGGACGAAGGAGGCAAGCCGGTCCTCGTACCCGGCCCCTACAAGCTGGACGCCTGCAAGGCCGTCGGCTGGGTCATCGACGAGTACGACCGCGCCCAGATCTCCATCAACCTGGTCAACACCGCCGTGACCAAACCACACCAGGCTTTCGAGGCCTGCCGGCTGGCCGCCCGGGACCGGAACGTCCGGGTCACCGGCAGCGAACTGGTCGGACTGATCCCCGAAGCCGACATGATTGCCGCAGGCAAATACTTCCTGCTTCAGGCGGGACATTCGGCGGGAATCCCCAGGAAAATGATTATCGAAACCGCCATCCAAAGCATGGGTCTACGTGAAATCTCCCCCTTCGACCCGAACGAAAAGATCATCGAATACCAGGCCGGGTTGAACGACGGTCCCCTGGTTTCCCTGACCAACCGGGAATTCGTGGACGAGCTGTCCAGCAACTCCCCCGCTCCCGGCGGCGGCTCGGTGGCCGCCCTGTGCGCCGCCCAGTCGGCCGGTCTGGTCGCCATGGTCGGCAACCTGACCGTTGGCAAGGCCAAGTACGGCCAGGTCCAGGACCGCGTGAAGGAAATCGCGGAACTCGGCCAGGATCTGAAGGATTTCTTCCTCGCCGCAATCGACGACGACACCCACGCCTTCAACGCCGTGATGGACAGCTTCCGGCTGCCCAAAGTCACCCCCGAACAACAAAAAACCCGGGATCTGGCCATCGCCGCAGCCACTCGCGAGGCGACCCGAGTCCCTCTGGCTGTGCTGGAAAAGGCGCCGATCCTCCTGGAGCTGGCCGCCGAAATCGGCATGATCGGCAACGCCAACAGCCTCAGCGACGCCGGCGTGGCGATCCTGACCGGCATGACCGGGGCCGAAGGAGCGTACTACAACGTGCTGATCAACCTGGAATCCCTGCGCGAACTCGACCAGAGCGCGGAACCTGATTTCTTCCAGACCACCAGGCAGAGGGCCGTCGTGGCTCTAGCCGCATGTGAAAAGTTGTCTGCGGAAACCGGCCGCAGGGTACGCGACAAACTGGAATCCGTTCTGGATTCCTGAACCGTTATGTGATTAATTCTAAAGGTTGTCGACGGTCCAGGACAGGATTTCGACATCTTCCGCAGACTGGCCAGCGGATGTGGGAGAGCCGGGCCAGACGAGCACCAAACTGAAAGGTCAGATACATGGCCCAGGCCTCTTCACCTGAAAACAAGCCGAGCCCCCTGCAAGAAATCACTCAGCCCTTCATCGACCTGGCCCACGCTCCACGGGCCCTGTGGGGTATCAACCTGGCCTACTTCCTCGAGGGCTGGGTCTATTTCGGCATGCTTGGCTACCTGGCCATGCACTTTTCGGATTTCATCTTCCAGGGCTTGCCCAACGCCGACATTCAATCCCACCACATGGTCCTGGTCCTGACCGCGGGCATCACCATTTCGATGTTCTTCCTGGGCGGTGTCGCCGACAAGAAGGGCGTACGGACGACTCTCTTGTCCGCTTTCGTTTTCCTGTTGCTGGGCCGGGTGATCTGGTCCGCCGCACCTTTCGTGTTCACGGAACCCGGCATGTGGTCACCACTACACATCATGACCATGGTCGGCATCCTGGTGGTCGTCGTCGGCTATGGCATGTATCAACCGGCCGCCTACGCCGGAGTGCGCAAGTTTACCAGCGCCAAGACCGCCCCCATGGGCTATGCGATGCTCTACGCCCTGATGAACCTGGGCGGCTGGCTGCCGTCGTTCTTCAGCCCGGTGCGGCACGCCATCGGCATCCCGGGATCCTACTGGGTCTACACGGCCCTGACTCTAGTGGCCCTTGTCTGCACCACCCTGATCCTGACCAAGAAAGTGCAACGAGACGCCATCGCCCGGGCCGAAAAGGAGCGAGAGGCGGAAACTGCCGCCAAAGGTGATCCCGCCGGGGGAAAAATCGAGTCTGCGCCTGAACCGGTCATCGCACAGAAGACTCGCATTCCCGCCCATCTGTGGGCCACCTTGCTCGTGATCGCCGCCTGCGTTTCATTCCTGCCCAGTCCGGTGGATTACATCATCTGGTCCGTTCTGGTCCTGGTCATACTAGCGGCCTCCCTGGTATCCGCCTGGGGCATGCCCATGCGTCTGTGGCTGGCCAACCACCCCTTGGCCAACACCAAGTTCTTCTTCTTCATCTTCGCTCTGATTCCCGTGCAGACCCTGTTCGCCTACAACTGGCTGATTCTGCCCCAGTACCTCGAGCGGGCCTTCGAGGGAGGGTTCGTCAGCGATCGTTTCGAGTTCTTCGCCAACCTGAATCCTCTCCTGATCTTCATCGCCGTACCCATCGTCACGGCCTTGACCATGAAGAAAAAGGTCTACAACATGATGATCGTCGGTACGTTCGTCATGGCGGCGCCGGCCTTCCTGCTGGCCTTCGGCACCAACATCTACACCCTGCTGGGCTACCTTTTCATCATGACCATCGGCGAGGCCATGTGGCAGCCGCGCTTCCTGCAGTACGCCGCGGAAATCGCTCCCGAAGGCCGGACCGGCGCCTACATGGGCGTGGCCCAGTTCCCCTGGTTCCTGACCAAGGTCATCGTGCCCCTGTATTCCGGCTACATGTTGCAGAAATATTGCCCGGCCGAAGGCATTCGCGCCCCTGAATTCATGTGGCTGGTTTTCGCCCTCGTGGCCATGATCTCACCGATCCTGCTGATAGTGTTCAAGGGTTGGGTAGGAGAGCTGAAGACAAGTTCCGATTGACAGTCCCGGATACACGAACCCCTCGCCGCTTAGGTTTCACATGCGCTGCGAGGGGTTCGTGTATCCGGGACTGTCAGTCGGACTTCGTCTTCGAATGCAGGGGGGAACGTTGGTGGAAGATGCGGCAGATGCGATTGTCAGGTGCAAGCGTTTGATAGACAATCGCGCACCATTATTCCGAACAGCAGCCTAATTCACCCTCCGCCTCCCGCACTATCTAGTATTGACTTGTCTAACAACAATTATACAGACCCAAATTCCCGACCCCCATAATGAGGCACCGATATCAATACGTCACACTTTTAAAAGGCCGCAGGATTTCAAAACCCGCCATGGTGAGAAAAAAATGTGGTTGTTTAAACTGTGGGAGCACCGAGCCTGAGAGGGGGACGCCGTGTAGGCGCGACGAGGCGCATGTGAAACCTAGCAGGCTGTTGAAAAACTGGATCTGGTCGCGTTCGGAGCGCTGATCGGCT